>CAZBFY010000044.1:0-7764 GCA_964491445.1 uncultured Mycoplasma sp. | reverse complement strand
AATATAAAGAGTATTATCTCATATTTTTGTTAAAAATTTTTATGCGATTGCCATAAAAAAACAAAACAAATATTGACAACTAATCATAAAACAACTATACTTAAATTAAGAAAATAGTAAGGAGGAATCATTTTATGGAACGAAAAATTATAAATGAACTAACAAACTGGAAAATAGACACCTACAAAAAACCATTACTAATCGGAGGAATAAGCGGATGCGGAAAAACCCATATAACCCTAGAATTCGGAAAAAAAGAATATAAAAACACAGTATACTTCGATTGCAGTGAAAACCTAGAACTAACCTACGTAATAGACAAAAACCAAACAAAAGAAAAACTAATAAGAGCTCTATCAGCAATATCACTAGAAACAATCCTAAAAGAAGATACCCTAATAATACTAGATAACATAACAGACAAAATAATAACATCAATAAAAAAACTATTCACCGGAGAAGACTATCATATTATAATGTTAACAAACAACGAAAAACTAGTAAAAAAACACAAAACCGAAGGAATAACCTATAAAAAAATGGATCTAGTAACATTTCAAGAATTCCTAAAATACATGGAAAAAGAACAACTAATAGATTTCATAAAAGATTCCTTTAAAAACAACAAACCAATGCCATTCCACACCCTAGCAACAGAATTATATAACGATTACGTAATAACCGGAGGATACCCAAACGCCATAGCAAACTACAAAAACAACAACAACTACAACCTACTAGGAAACACCCATAACGAAAACATAAAACTAATAAAATATAAACTATTAAAACTAGACAACTTAATAGACATAAAAAGAGGACAAGAAGTATACAGCAATATCTCAATACAACTACTAAAAGACAACAAAAAATTCCAGTACAGAAACATAAAACAAGGAGCAAGAAGTAAAGAATATGAAAAATCAATAAACTTCATGATAGAAAACAACATGATAATAAAAAGCACAAGAGTAAAAGAACTAACAAGACCACTAAGCAAAGCAAAAGACGAAGAAAATTTCAAACTATACTACAACGACTCAGGAATACTCTATAAAAAACTAAACGTAAGTGGAAATAGACTAATAACAAACGAAAAACTACTAGAATTACTATACGAAAACAACATAATAGAAACCCTTACAAGAAACGGCTTTAATATCTATCATTACCATTCCGGAGGAAAAGCCTTTATTGACATAGTAATACAAACAAGAACAGGAAAAATACTACCAATAGAAATAATACACGGAGAAGAAAGTGCAAAATCAAAAAGCATGACCCTTTCCATGAGAAAATATAATCTACCATTAGGAATAAGACTAAGTAGTGAAGACTTCAAAATAAAAAACAATATAAAATATATACCATACTATGCAGCATTTTGCATAGTAGAAAGCTTGTAGAGGTGAACCCATGAAAAAAGTAATACTTACAATACTAGACGGCTTTGGAATAAGAGAAGAAAAATTAGGAAACTCAATAGCAAACGCAAATACAAAATCAATAGACAAACTAATAAAAGAATTTCCAAATTCCAAACTAAAAGCAAGTGGCGAAGCTGTAGGACTTCCTAAAGGACAAATGGGAAACAGTGAAGTAGGACACATAACAATAGGAGCAGGCAGAATAATAAATCAACCACTACAAAAAATAAATAAAGCCCTAGAAGACCATACATTCTATCAAAACCAAGAAATAATAAAAGTCATAAACTACGCAAAAGAAAAAAATACCAGCTTACACATACTAGGACTTCTATCAGATGGAGGAGTACACTCCCATATAAACCATATATTTGCCCTAATAAAAATGGCAAAACAACAAAATATAAAAAATTTATACATACACGCATTCCTAGACGGAAGAGACGTAACGTATAACACAGCAAATAAATACCTAAAAGAACTAGAAAACTTCCTAAAAGAAAACCAAATAGGAAAAATAGCAACCATATCAGGAAGATACTACGCCATGGATAGAGAAAAAATGTGGGATAAAACAAAAAAATGCTATGATGCCCTAGTAAATAAAAAAGCCCCTATTATAAAAAACTATCAAACAGTCCTAGAAGAAAACTATAAAAAAGGAATATATGACGAATTCATACCACCAACAATTATAAACGAAGAAGGCCAAATAAAAGACGGAGATAGCCTAATAGTAGCAAACTTTAGACCAGATAGAATACCCCAACTATTTGAAGCCCTAATAAACAAAGACTTTAATCACTTCAAAACAAAAGATCTAAACATAAAACTATTAACAATGATGCCAGTCTCAAACACACTAAATGCACCATCAGCATTCAAACACGAAGAAATACAAAACACCCTAGGAGAAATCTTATCAAAAGAAAAATACAGAGTACTAAGAATAGCAGAAACCAGTAAATACCCACACGTAACACACTTCATAGACGGAGACAAAGACATAAACCTAAAATACACAAGCAAAATATTAGTGCCAAGACAAGAAGTACCAACCTATGATATAAAACCAGAAATGAGTGCAGAAGAAGTAACAGAAAAAATAAAATACTTAATAGACGACTACGATTTCGTAATAGTAAACTACGCAAACGGAGACATGGTAGGACACACTGGAAACTATGAAGCCGCAATAAAAGCAGTAGAAGAACTAGACAGATGCATAAGAAATCTATACGAAATATCATTCCAAAAAGACATACTACTAATAATAACAGCAGATCATGGAAACTGTGAAGAAATGATAGACAAACAAGGAAAACCACACACATACCACACAACAAATAAAGTACCACTAATAGTATGCGATAAAAAATACAAAGTAACAGACGGACAACTACAAGATCTAGCACCATCTATATTAAATATACTAGGACTAGAAATACCACAAGAAATGACAGGAAACATAATAATAAAAGAAAATAACTAATAACATACCAAACTAAGGAGTGAAAAATTTGAAACAACAACAAACAAAAAATAACAATTTCGATAAAATACTAAAAACAAGCTACAAAAACATAAAAAAAAGTATCAACAAAGAACAAACAACAGAACAAGAACAAACAGAAAACAACTACAACATACACATAACTATGTTAGGAATCTTAGACTATCAAATAGATAAACAAAGAATAAATACAACAAAACAAGCCCAATACGATAACCTAGTACAAGTACTACTAAAAAGAAGAAAAAAACTAACAGACGAAATAATAAAAACAATAAACCCAACAAACACAATAAAAAAAGTAATAGAAACATACCCAAGTTACACGAACTTCCAAAGCCTATACGAAAAAATAACACAAGAAAATAATAAAAGCCAAGAAGAATTTCAATTCATAACAGCATACAACATAGGCTACTCACTAGGAGAACAAGAAGAATTAGTATACCACGAATACAAATACGAACAAACAACTAGAGAACTAAACAACTACATAGAAAAAAAGAAAATAAGAACAAGAAAAAAATAATTATACATCAAGTGTAATTTTTTTTTACAAAATTTAATAAAAAAATATAAGTTATTAACAAAAAATGTTAAAATATATAAGGAGGTAAAAAATGAAAGAAGCATATAATAATTTTAACAAAGGAAACTGGATAAATGAAATAAACGTAAGTGATTTCATCAAAAACAATTACAAATCATATGAAGGAGACGATTCATTCCTAGAAACCAAAACCGAAAAAACAACAATTATCTGGAATAAATGTACAAAACTACTAAAAAAAGAATTAAAAAAACATGTTCTAGATATAGAATTAAACAAAATATCAGGAATAAACGAATTCAAACCAGGATACATATCAAAAGAAGATAACGTAGTAGTAGGCCTACAAACAGATAAACCACTAAAAAGAATAATTAACCCATATGGAGGTATAAGAATGGTACACCAAGAACTAGAAGCCTATGGATATAAACTAAATGAAGAAATAGATAAACACTTTAACAAATATAGAAAAACCCATAATCAAGGAGTATTTGACGCCTATACAGAAGACATAAAAAAAGCAAGACATGTAGGACTTCTAACAGGACTACCAGACGCTTACGGAAGAGGAAGAATAATCGGAGATTATAGAAGAATAGCACTCTACGGAATAGACTTCTTAATAGAAAAGAAAAAAGAAGATTTAAAAGAACTAACTGGAGAAATGAACGACGAATTAATACGCCTAAGAGAAGACGTATCATCACAAATAAAAGCACTAGAAGAAATTAAAAGTATGGGAAAATCATATGGTTTTGATTTATCAAGACCAGCCAAAAACAGCAAAGAAGCAGTACAATGGACATATTTAGGATACCTAGCAGCAGTAAAAGAAAACAATGGAGCAGCAATGAGCTTAGGAAGAGTAGATGCCTTTTTAGATATATATTTCGAAAGAGATTTAAAAGAAAGAAAAATAACAGAAAAACAAATACAAGAACTAATAGATAACTTTATAATAAAACTAAGATTAGTAAGACACCTAAGAACTCCAGATTACGATGAACTATTCTCAGGAGACCCCACATGGGTAACATGCTCCCTAGGAGGTACCACCAAAGAAGGACAAAGTATGGTAACAAAAACAAGTTACAGAATACTACACACCCTAACAAATCTAGATCCAGCACCAGAGCCAAACATGACAGTACTATGGAGTCAAAATCTTCCAGAAAATTTCAAAAAATACTGTGCAAAACTAAGTATAGAAACAGACTCAATTCAATATGAAAACGACGACATAATGAGACCAATATATGGAGATGATTATGCAATAGCATGCTGTGTATCAGCAATGAGAGAAGGAAAAGACATGCAGTTCTTCGGAGCAAGATGCAACCTAGCAAAAGCACTTCTTTACTCAATAAACGGAGGAATAGACGAAATAAAAAAAGATAAAGTCTTAGACATAGAAAAAAATGAAGAAGAAATCCTAACATACAAAAAAGTAAAAAAAGACTACTTCAAAGTCCTAGAACAAATAGCAAAAACCTATGCAGACGCAATGAACATAATACACTATATGCACGATAAATACGCATACGAAAGCGGACAAATGGCCTTACATGACACAAATGTAAACAGACTAATGGCATACGGAGTCGCAGGACTCTCAGTAGTAACAGATAGCTTATCAGCAATAAAATATGCAAAAGTAAAACCAGTAAGAGACAAAGACGGAATAACAACAGACTTCAAAGTCGAAGGAGACTTCCCAAAATACGGAAACGACGACAACAGAGTAGATAACATAGCAAAAGAAGTATTAGAAAAATTCTACAAAGAACTAACAAAACACAAATGCTATAGAAATGCAACACCAACCCTATCAGTACTAACAATAACCTCAAACGTAGTATACGGAAAGAAAACAGGATCAACCCCAGACGGAAGAAAACAAGGACAACCATTCGCCGCCGGAGCAAACCCAATGCACGGAAGAGATGAAAACGGAGCACTAGCATCACTAAACTCAGTAGCAAAACTAGACTATCAAAACTGCTGTAGAGACGGAATATCAAACACATTCTCAATAATACCATCAGCACTAGGCAAAACAAAACAAGAACAAATAAACAACCTAGTAGGAATACTAGATGGATACTTCATCCAAAAAGCCCATCACCTAAATGTAAACGTATTAACAAGAGAAACCCTAGTAGAAGCCATGAAAAACCCAGAAAAATACCCACTACTAACCATAAGAGTCTCAGGATACGCAGTAAGATTTAACAGACTAACAAAAGAACAACAACAAGAAGTAATAGAAAGAACATTCCACGAAAAAATATGACAGGAAGCATAAGCAAAATAGAAACCCTAGGACTCCTAGATGGCCCAGGAATAAGAACAGTAGTATTCCTAAACGGTTGCCCACTAAGATGTAAATATTGCCACAACCCAGAAACATGGAAAAAACAAAAAAACAATATAACACCAGAACAACTAGTAAAAAAAATACTAAGAAACAAACCATACTTCAAAAATAATGGCGGAGTAACATTCTCAGGAGGAGAACCACTAACCCAAATAAAATTCCTAACAGAAACAGCAAAACTCCTAAAAAAAGAAAACATCCACATAGCACTAGACACCTCAGGACAAACCAAAGAAAACCCACAAGAACTATTAAAATACATAGACCTAGTAATACTAGACATAAAACATACAACAAAACAAGGATATAAAAACCTAACCCAAGGAAACATAGAAAACCAAGAAAACTTCATAAAAGAACTAAACAAAACAAACATCTCAGTATGGATAAGACAAGTAATAATACCAAACATAACAGATACCAAAAAGTACCTAACAACCCTACAAAACTACCTAACAAAAATAAACAACATAGAAAAAATAGAATTCCTACCATTCCACCACCTAGGCTTTTCCAAATACAAAGAACTAAACATAGAAAATAAACTAATAAACACCAAAGAAATGAATAAAACAAAATGTAAAGAACTAGAAGAAAACTTCATAAAAAAAACACTTACGAAAAAAAATAATTTATGATATTCTAAAAAAGAATCAAAAATGTGTGATGAACATAATCATCGCATATTTTTATGCAAAAAAGGAGGAAAAATGGAAAAAAGATTACCAAAAAACAACAAGGAAGGACTAATATATGGCCTTACCATATGTATAACAACAGTAATATTAATGATACTACTAAACATAGGAACAGAAAAAGGAATAAATAAAGAATCAATAATAGTAATGTTAAAAACAGTACCCATATTTATTATTCTGGCAATGTTAATAGAAACATTTATAATAGGAAGAATATCATCAAAACTAGTAGACTATTTCACCGAACCATCAGATGGTTTTAACACAAAAATATTATTTAACATACTATTTTGTGTAACAGGAATGTCCATTACATTTACCTTAATAGGAACATCTCTAGAAACAGGAATAACAAAAGATTTACTAATAAAATTTCTAAATCACTGGCCAAGAAACTTCTGCATAGCATTATGGATAGAAATATTACTAGCACAACCACTAGCAAGAAAAATAATGAAACAAATCCATAAAGAAAAGGAGAATTAAAAATGAATAAACTAATAATAACAATAAATAGAGAAAACGGTTCAGGAGGAAAATATATAGGAAATCTCCTAGCAGAAAAACTAAATATAAAATGTTATGATAACGAACTATTAACAAAACTAGCAAACATAACAAACGAAAAAGAAGAAAACTTAAAAGAAAAAGACGAAACAAAAGAAAAAGGAAAAATGTTCTTCGCAGGAATAGAAACAAATACAAAAAGATTTAAAGCCCAAAGTACAATAATAAAAGAATTAGCAAATAAAGAATCATGCATAATAATAGGAAGATGTGCAAACTACATATTAAAAGATAACCCAAATAAAATAAGTATATTTATCCACGCCCCAATAAAATCAAGAATAGAAAGAATAGAAAGAAGAAAAGGAATAACTATATTAAACGCAGAAAAACAAATAAAAAAAGAAGACAAAGCAAGAGGTAATTACTATAACTACTATACAGGACAAAATTGGCAAGACATAAAAGAATACGATCTAACTATAGATACAAGCAAAACAGGACTAAATGGAGCAGTAGAAATAATAGAAAACTACATAAAAATAGTACAAAAAAATAATACAAAAAATATAATAAAATAGTATAAAAAAACAGAGTTTTCACAGACAAACCAAAATCTTCAAAAATCAAAAATTTGACAAAAATGTGATTTTTAAGTTAAAATGTCCTATTTTAGAAAAAGTATTTAC
>CAZBFY010000043.1:0-7913 GCA_964491445.1 uncultured Mycoplasma sp. | reverse complement strand
TCATATGCTGGAAGTATCGGAACACCTACAAATAGTACAGTTTTAGCAATAGGAGCTAATCCTGCAGGATCTTCTGTTGATGGCAGTAGCTATTTTAAAGGTAATGTATATTCAGTACGTATATATAACAGAGCCCTAACAGACTCAGAAATAAAACATAACTATTTATATGATAAACAAAGATTTAAATTAGAATAAAGGACTTTAATTAGTTCTTTTTCTAATACTTAGAACTATTCCTAATAGAATCATATAAGATACTAAACTACTTCCTCCATAAGATATAAATGGTAGAGTTATTCCAGTAATGGGCATTAGTCCTATAGTCATAGAAATGTTTTGTATTTGTTGATAAAATAAAGCTCCACACATACCTACTATTATATATTTATAACCTTTATCTTTTGTGTTAGTTTTTATAATGGTTATATCAAACCAAACAATAGTAATAAGAAGTATTATTATACCTACTAGTCCATATATAGATGCAAATGATGAAAAGATAAAATCAGTATGACCTTCTGGAAAATAAAGTAGAATATTACTAATTCCATGTCCTAAGTAACCACTTGAACCAATAGAGATAATAGAGTTTTCTAGTTGCATACCTGATGATGATTTCCAGTCAAATATTCTATCAAATCTATAGAACATACTACTTCCAAATATTTTTATAAATAAATCAGTTTCAAAAATATAAATATAAAATAAAGTAAATCCTAATATACCTAGTATTAAAAATAAAACTAAGAACCATCTAATTCTAATTTTAGAAGTAAATAGCATTACAAAGGTAATAACAAAATATATAAGGACTGCTCCTGTATCTGGTTCTAAGAAAGTTATGAAAGATGGTATTAGTAATATGATTAATGCTTTAGTAATTAATAGTAATTCGCTTTTAAAAGAGTTTATTTTACTATCTTTTATTACTTTTGCTAGGTATAGAATGAGTCCTATTTTCATAAATTCACTTGGTTGAAAACTTCCTATTATAGGAATAGTAAACCATGCTTTTGCACCATTTACTTCTGTTCCTATGATTAATACTAGTATTAATAAAATAATAAAGAAAGAGTATATGTAGAAAGAGTATTTTAGTAGTTTATCTGGGTTTACTTTTAGTAATATAATTATAAATATTATACCTATTATATAGAAGCATGTTTGTTTTATGATATAGTCATAAGTATTAGTGGTTAAAAAGCTAGAAAAGCTATATATGGAGTTAATACTTATAATGAAAAAAATTAGTAATATATATATAAAAGATTTATTTGTTTTCATAGTATTATTATGGTTAGAATATAGAAAAATATTAGTTATTTTATAAAATATAAGACATAGAATATAATATAGGAGGAATTATGGATAAGAAACCAGAGATTTTTAAGCCGGATATTGGAGTTGTTAATAATAATAGAAAGTCATATTATTCATTTTTAGATGATAGGTTAGATATAAAAAGTGATATAGAACAAGTAGAACAGCCAATAGATTTTATTAATAGGTTATCTAAGAGTGGTTCTTATATGTTTAATAGAGAAGTTGTTATTATAACTAAGGATAAGAGGTATGAGACTAAGATAGCGGGTAAGATAGGTAATAAAATAGTTACTTTAGATAATGAGTCTATTGATATAAATGAAATATTAAAGATTTATCAAAAATAAAAAAACTTCATTTTGAAGTTTTTTAAATGCAAGCAACATATGTATCATCAAGACAACGCATAGCCCCAACACAGTTTAAGTTTATAGTAAAGAATGAATTAGTAGCTTGATAGGTGTTATTATCTTCTCCTGGTGCAAGTACCATACAAGTACAACAACAGTCTTCTACTGCTTCTACTCTGAATACAGTTGAAGTGTTTTCTGTATCATTTAAAGTATATGGCATTGACCATAATGTATTGTTTGGACAGGTATAAAAGCTAACAGGTCTAGTGTTATAAACTGTATTGTTGTTTAAACCTAGGTAAGGCCTATCACATGATTTTATACCTCCGTCTATACATTCTCCTTGTTTTTGGAGATTTACGATAACACAAAGAGTATCTCTCAAGCAATTACAATTATTATCATTTGAACACATAAGAATCCTCCTTTCTAGACACAGTCAACAAATGTGTCTGCTAAGCATCTAATAGCACATATACAGTTACTATTTACTATGATGTATGAATCTGTTTTTACATATGGGAATACACTAGATTCATCTGGATTATCTGCTAGAACCATTAAAGTAGCAGTACTATCAGTTACTTTCTCAACTCTAAATACGTTTGATGTTTTATTTTCATTATTTAAACTGTAAGGTGCACTAAACAAAGTATTATTAGAAGTATATAAAGTAACAGGTCTAGTGTTATAAACAAAAGTATTTGAATTACTTGCTCCTCCTAGAAAAGGTCTATCACAACTACTTGGGATATCATCTATTTTTTCTGCTTGGTTTTGTAAAACGTTTATAACTTCTAAAATATTGTTAATACAACATGAGCTATTATTCATATATATCACGCCCCTTTTTTCTTTCTAATATAAGATATTCATAGTTAAATAAGAAATACACTACTAATACCTAATAAATAGTATGAAAAAAGAGTTTTATTTTTTACAAAAATATTGTATACTTATTATAGGTGATTTTATGACATATGAATATTTAATAATTTTTTTAGTTTTTATAATATTATTACTTGCAATAATAAAAATAAATAAAAAAGATGTAAAACTTGATATGAATAAGTTAGTAGAATATCTTGGTGGAAAGGATAATATTATAGATACAGAGGTTAACTTATCTAGGTTTATAGTATCTCTTGAGGATATTGATAAAGTAAATAAAGAAGCTATTATAGAACTAGGTGCTAAAGGAATAGTGGAACTTGATAATCAGTTAAAGATAATACTTGGTCCTAATTCTAAACAATTAAAGAAATATATCGACGAAATAAAATAAAAATAAACAAATTTCGACAAATAACGACATATTAATCTTATATTATATAAGTGGGTGATAAAATGTCGTTTTTTGATACAATAATTTTAGATGTAATATTAATATTATTTCCAGTAACATCTATACTTTTATTAAAGGCTCATTATAAGAATACTAGGAATTTAAGTAAAGACTTTTTAATAGATATTGCTAATATGACTAGTTTATTTTTACTTATTAAGTATTATAATTTTAATATAACAACTGATTTTTTATTAATAAATATGCCTCTTATAATATCTATTTTATATAATAGGAAAAAGGCTTCTGTTGCTATTGCTATTATAATAATAATATTTAATACATTGATTGGTAATAATACAGTAATTGCTATAGTAGAGTATTTATTTTATATATTAACTTTTGTTATTTTGACTAAGAAAGTTAATTCTGAAGTGGTTGTTTTGTCTTTTGCTTTTATAAAGGGTATTACTATGACAATAGAGCAATATTATATTTTGAATAATTCTAATATACAAACTTTATCTAAGATATTTGTTTCGTTGGTTGTATTTTATTTAATTGGTAAATTAGTGATTAGTATAATAAATAAAATAGAAAAAGTTATATCTTTGAATCAGACTTTAAAAGAGTTAGAAAGGGAGAAGAGTTTAAAGAATTCGTTGTTTAAAATAACTCATGAGGTTAAGAATCCTATTGCGGTATGTAAGGGTTATCTTTCTATGATAGATTATGATGATAAGGAGAAGTCTATTAAGTATAATTCTATTATTTTAAATGAAATAGATAGGGCTCTTGATATTATGGATAATTTTAGTGAGTATACTAAGATTAATATAAGTAAAGATATTATGGATTTAGATTCTTTGATTACTGATACTGTTAGTAGTTTGAATCCTATTTTTAAGAGTAAGAATATAGTAGTTGAGTATGATTTTGATCATGAGATATATCTTGAGGGTGATTATAAGAGGTTAAAACAGGTACTTATTAATGTTTTGAAAAATAGTGTTGAGGCTATAGGGGATAATGGGTTAATTACTATAAAGTTAAAGAAACAAAATAGTAAGATAAATATAGAGATAAAGGATAATGGGTGTGGTATTTCTAAAGAGGATTTGGATAAGATAGGTAGTTTGTTTTATACTTCTAAGGAGAAGGGGTGTGGGCTTGGTGTTGCTCTTTCTAAGGAAATAATTAGTTTACATAATGGCTCTATTACTTATAGTTCAGAGATTAATAAGTACACTAAAGTGAATATAAGGTTACCTTTTTTAACTAGTTTACAGTAAAAAAGTGTAAATATTAAACAAATGTTAGGAAATGTATTTACATGAATGAAAATAGAATATATTATTAATGTAAGAGGTGGTTATGTGAAAAGAGTTTTAAAGTTAATATTTGTATTTGTGCTTGGTATAAGTTTTATTCCTAGTGTTTTTGCAGATGAAGCTGATTTAAGTAGTGTTGCTTCAGTTGCAGATGTAATTGGTGGTTCTGATAAGGAAATAGTTCAAACTGATTCTTCTGCTAAGTATAAGTTTTATTATAAGTATGTTTCAATTAATAGTAATGATTTTTCATCATATGTAGAGGCTAGATCTAAAGTTGATAGTTTAAGTGAAACTTCTTCTGAGTATGCTTCTTATGCTTCTAAGGTGTCTGATTATGAAACTAAGTTTAAGGCTTTGATACCTACTGTTTCTGTTTCTAATTTAGAAAACTGGACATTATCTAGTGATGGTAATATTGCTCTTAGTGATTTAAAGTATGAAAGTGGAAAGCATAATGGATATGTTTTAGCAGTGGCTGCTGTTAAAGATGGTGATACTTCAAAAGTGTATATAGATAGATTAATTCTTGAATCTACTAGTGCTACTACACTTGGGGATATTACTTATGATGTTAGCACTACTGATTCTTATTCAGTGGAAGAGGATAATGAAACTACTACTCAAGAAGTAAATACTGAGTCTAATCCTAATACTGGTATAAATGATTATGTTATTTATTTAGTACCAATTAGTATAATTTTAGGTTCTACTATTTTACTTAAAAGAAGATATTCTTAAGACCAATAGGTCTTTTTCTATTTGAAAAAAAGTATTTTTAAGCTATAATATAACTAAGTTGAGGTGATCATATGCAATATATATATGTAGGAGATATTAATGGTACTCATGGTTTAAGAGGTGAGTTAAAGTTAAAGACTAGTTTTAAGTATATAGATAAGGTTTTAGTAGAGGGGTTTAATTTTTATGTAGGAGATAGTAAGATACATGTAATATTAAAGAAGAGTAGATCTCATAATAAGAATGAGTTATTAACTTTTAAAGATAGGGAAGATATTAATTTAGTAGAAGATTTAAGAAATAATAAGTTATATGTAAGAAGAGAAGATTTGTGTTTGGATAGTGATGAATATGTACTTGAAGATTATTTGAATTTAGAGTGTTATTTTAATGATAAGTGTATTGGTAAAGTATGTGATGTTGTTAATTGTGGTGGTAATAATTATGTACTTGTAGTGAGGGGTAAAAAGGAAGTTTTAATTCCTTTGAATAGTAATTTTATTGATAAGTTAGAGGTAAATAATAGGATAGTTTTAAAGGAAGTGGGTGATTTGATAGATGAGAATTGATATATTGACGCTTTTTCCTGAGATGTTTAGTGGTTTTTTAACTGAGTCTATAATTAAGAGGGCAATAGAGAAAGATAAAGTAGAGATAAATATTATAAATTTTAGAGATTATACTGAGGATAAGCATGGTAAGGTTGATGATACTCCATTTGGTGGTGGTGCTGGTATGGTTCTTCAAATACAACCTATTTATAGTGCTTTGGAAGCTATAAGAACTGATGATTCTTATGTTATATTGCTTACTCCTTCTGGTGTTACTTTTAATCAAACTAAAGCTAAGGAATTAACTTTTAAGAAACATATAATTTTAATATGTGGACATTATGAGGGTTTTGATGATAGAATAAAATTGTTAGTAGATGAAGAAATATCGATAGGGAATTTTGTACTTACTGGTGGGGAACTTCCTGCGATGATGATAAGTGATGCTGTTATTAGACTTTTAGAGGGTGTAATAAGTGTGGAATCTCTTGAGAGTGAGTCTTTTAATGGTGAGTTACTTGATTATCCAGTATATACTAAACCAAGAGATTTTAAAGGTATGAAAGTTCCTGATGTTTTGTTAAGTGGTGATCACAAAAAAATAGAAGAATATCGAAGAGGAGAACAGATAAGAATTACTAGAGAAAAGTTAGAAAAAGATGGGTGATGTTATGGTTAAGGAGACTAAGTTTGTAGTTAAGAAAGATGAAAATACTGAGATAATAACTTATATGGAGTATGAGAAAATAAAGGGATTAAATTTAAAACCAAAACATAAAATGAAGTTTGAAGATATGATAAATGTAGATGAAATGATTATAATAAATCCTAGTTTAATAAAGAAGTTAATTGATAAAAAGTGTAAGAGAAATCTTGAGAGAATACTTAAGATAATTAGTATAATATATGAAGATGATGACAGTGATGATAGTTCTTTTGATGTTGCTTTGACGGAAATTGAGAGATTAAAGGGTTTAATTAATAATAAGTATAAGAGTTATATGGATGAGAAAGTGTATGTTCTTTACATGAAGAAATTAGAGTTAATTAAGCAAGAATTAGAGGAAAGAAGAAGTTATATTCTTGATAAGCAATTAGAATATGAGATGAGTAAGAAGAATAAATCATCTAGATAGAAAGGATATAATATGAAGAGTAAGAGAGTAGTGTTTATGGGTACTCCTAGTTATAGTATACCTGTACTTAGGATGTTAATAGAGAGTACTAATGTAGTGGGAGTGGTAACTCAACCTGATAAAGGGGTTGGTAGGAAAAAGGTTATTACACCTTGTCCTGTTAAGAAGTTTGCGGAAGAGCATAATATTAAGGTAATATCTCCTAGAAGACTAAGGGATGAGTATCATGAAATATTAAGTTTAGAGCCTGATATTATAATAACTTGTGCTTATGGGCAGATACTTCCTGAGGAGTTAATATATGAACCAGAGTATAACACTGTGAATGTTCATGCTTCGCTTTTACCAAAATATAGAGGAGGGGCTCCTATTCATTATGCTATTATAAATGGAGAAGATGAAACTGGAATAACTATTATGTATACAGATAAAGGTATGGATAGTGGTGATATAATAGTAAAAGAAAGTATTAAGATAAATGAAAATGATACATATGATATAATAAGTGATAAATTAAGTGTTCTTGGTGCTGATTTGTTAGAAAGAACTCTTCCTAGTATTTTTGATAGGACTGCTCCTAGAGAAGTTCAAAATGATGATGAAAAGAGTTTTTCTCCTGTTATAAAAAAGGAAGATGAGCATATATGTTTTAATGATAGTATGGATAATGTACATAATAAAATAAGGGGTTTATCTAGTGTTCCTGGTGGTTATGTTTTGTTAAATGATGAAAGGGTTAAGATATTATTATCAGAGAAGACTCAAGTAGAGGCAAAAGAAGTACCGGGTACTATAACTAATATAGATAAAAGTGGTATTTATGTTGCTTGTTTAGATAAAGTGTTAAAAATAATGGAGATACAAGTTTCTGGTAAGAAGCGAATGAAAGTTAAAGATTATTTAAATGGGGTAAGAAAAGAAAGTTTGTTAAATAAAATGTTAAAATAGCTACTTGAAATGGTAGTTATTTTAATGTAGAATTAAATTATAAGAAAAATAGAGTTAAGAGGTGTATCTAATGAAGAAAAAGAAAGAAAATAAAAACAAACAAACGTTTGTTGGAGGGGGTTCTCTAAACTATTAAATAAATATATAAAAGAGCTAAACAAAGTAGTTCTAACTTTTTGCTGTATACTATTTTTAGTGTGTGTAGGAGTCATTTCATATAAAACAAATAATTCTTATGCACT
>CAZBFY010000042.1:0-8099 GCA_964491445.1 uncultured Mycoplasma sp. | reverse complement strand
TTTCTACTTGTAAATCAAATCAAAAAAGCGGACATTTTTACTTAAAAATCACATTATCTTCAATAAAAATATTAGAAATGTTTGAAACAGTGTCAAGTTATTCTTGTTCTTTACTTCTTAAAGCATATTTTTTCTTCTCTTCCATCATATATTCAGTAACTCTGGTTTCTATTTCATCAAGACTTCTTTTACTTAGATTACTAACATAAACTTCTTCTTTTATAGTATCTATTATTACTTTTCCCCAGATTAGTCCTGAAACTACTGTTAAGTCATTAAACATGTCTGGTGTTATGGAATATAGAAAATATCCAAAGAGAAGCCTATCATTTGCTATTAAAAGACGTTTGTTTGTAATAACAAATACTGCAGTAGAAATTATATCATAAAAAACATTGTTTCTTTGTCCTACGAAAACATATTTTACTTCTTCTTCAGGGTTTAAATGTTCTTCTATTATTTTTGAATGTTTTTTTAGTCTCCAAGCTACTGTCGAAGGGTATCTTTTTTTAAATCTTTTTGCCTCTTCGTAAACACTATTCACTATATCACCTTATTTTCTTCTAAAAATTTATTTAGTTCACTAGTAGATACGTATCCATTAAGTTCTGCTTTTCTTTTACCATCTTTATATAATAAACTAAGTGGTGTACCCCATTGATTTTCTTGCATGTATTTGTCTGTTTCTGTAAGTTCATTATATTCATCTTCTGTAAGTGTTGAGATGTCTAAGTAATAAACTGCATAGCTATTATCTGTTAATGATTCTTTTATTGATTCTTTAAACTGAGTACAATAACTACATTGTTCACTTCCTATAAACATAAAGTTATAACCATCTTCTTTTATTATTTTTTTGTATTCGTCAAGTTTTACTGTTATATAACTTTTATATATTCCTTCTTTTGCAAGTGATTCTTTAAATTTGTAACTTGATAGATCATCAGAGTATTTATATACTGCTTTTCCATCTTCATACTTATAGAAAGTTCCTTTCTTTAATTTATTAGTTTTGTTTTCATCTGAATCTAAGATATTAATCTTTATATCAGATTCTTTAGCTATTTCTGTTAATATTTCTTCATCATCACTTGGACCATAATAAACAAAACCTCCATCTTCTAGTATTTCTGAATATTCTTTGCTAGTTATGTATTCTATTTGTTTTTTACCTGTTACAAAGAATGCTAAAAGAAATACTGCTAGTACTATGATAGATACTATTACTATTTTTACATATTTATTCATAATTTACCTCCTTATAAATATTACATTTTTATTCTATCATAGTTTTTTTGTTTAAGTAAACATTTTAGCTAATTTTTGTTGAATTTTAGGATTTTTTGTGATAATATAATGTGCCTAGAAAGGGTGATTTTATATGCAATGTGATTTTTTAGAATGGTATGGAGGAATATTATCAGGTGGATATTATTGTTCTAAGAAAGATGGTTATGTTGATAGAAAGACTAGAGATAACTACTGTGATAATTCTTTAAAGTATAGGGACTGTCCTATATATAGACAGGGAAATACTGGTTGTTATTTAACTACTTGTATGTGTGAAATACTAGGATATGATGATGATTGTTATGTATTAAATACTCTAAGAGATTTTAGAGATAATTATATGAAGCAAAATGAAGAATGTTTACCTCTTCTTGATGATTATGATACAGTAGGTCCTATTATAGCTGATAAGTTAAGTAATGATGAGGATAAAGAGTTTAATGCTAAAATTATGTTATATTTTTATATTAAGCCTGCTATTGAATGCATAAAAAAAGAAGAGCATGATAAAGCTGTTGGTATATATAAAGACATGACAATCAATCTTATGCATAAGTATGATATTGACACACAATTACTTTCAAGTGAAAAGAAGAAGTCTTCTGCAAGAATAAGAAAAATGGAACCTTGTTTTGGATAGGTCCATTTTTTATTTTAATTCTTCTAGAATATTTATAAATTCTTTTGGAGGGTTCACTTCAAAAAATAGTTCTTGTTTTGTTACTGGATGTATGAACTTAATACTTTTAGAATGTAACATTTGTCCAAAATCATTAATTATTTTTCTTCTTCCATAGATAGGATCATTTACAATAGGATGGTTTATATATTCCATATGAACTCTTATTTGATGAGTTCTTCCTGTATCTAGTTTACATTCTAATAATGTTACTTCTTTATATCTTTCTATTACTTTGAAATGTGTTACTGAATCTTTTGAGTTGATATCAGTAACAGAATACTTTTGTCTGTTATTTATATCTCTTCCTATTGGAGCCTCTACTCTTCCTTTTTCATGTTTTACTATTCCCCATACTAGTGCTAAATATTTTCTTTCTACCTGTTTTTCTTTTATCATATTTGCTAGTTTTTCATGTACTTCATCATTTTTAGCTACTACCATAAGACCACTTGTGTCTTTATCAAGTCTATGAACAATACCAGGTCTAATGGTTTTTTTGTTTGAAATGTTGTTAAAATGATACATTAAACCGTTTACTAAAGTATGATTATAGTTACCTACGGCTGGATGTACTACTACTCCACTTTTTTTATTTATTATGGCTAGATATTCATCTTCATAAACTATATCTAAGTCCATTTTTTCTGGTGTTATATCAATAACTTTATCATCTTCTAAATCAAATTCTATTATGTCATTTAGTTTTACTTTATAACTTGCAGGGATTATTTTTCCGTTTACTAATACTTTATTATCTTTTATCAATTTAGTTATTTTACTTCTAGAACAGTTAATTTCATTACTTATATATATATCTATTCTTATATTATTTTTTTCTACTAATAGTTTCATTTTTTTCACCTCTTACATAGTCAGTTATAAGTATTAAGACTCCTACACAAATAAATATATCTGCTATGTTAAATATTGGAAACATATATCCTAATATATTAAAGCTTAGAAAGTCTATTACTTTATTATAAATTATTCTATCAAATAAATTACCTAGTATTCCTCCGATTAAGAGACTTATGCCTATTATACCAAGTTTAGTTTTTATATCTTTTATTATGCTTTTATTAATAAATATTAATACTAATATGGCAATTATTATTAGTATTAGTTGATGACCACTAAAAGATGAGAAAGCTGCTCCTGTATTAGTTACCATATTTATCGAAAAGAAATTTTTTATTATTGTGTATGGATAATTATTTAAATTAAGTATAACCATTTTTGTCAATAAATCTATTAAGAACAATATGAAACTGGTTATATAAATCTTTTTTTTCATTTGATCACCGTTTTTATTGTATCATATATTAAAACATTTATCTATATCTTAACTAAAATAACATCCTCTCCTATTCTTGCTATTTTATCCCAAGCTATTTCTGTTTCTTGATCGTTTCCTCTTGATTTAAAGAATGGTTTTTTTTCTTCTAAAACAAGTGATATAAGTTTTCCACTTTCATCTAGTTTAACATCTATGATATTTCCTATTTTTTTTCCAGTTAAGTCTACTATGTCTTTATATTGTAATTCTGATAAACGCATAACATCACCTACTATAATTTTATTAAAATAAAAAAGAAACATAACTAATGCTTCTTAAAAACAAATAATTTACTAAAAACATAATTTAAAACTACTATTATAAACTGTACAATTATTTTTGATATTTTATCATTTATACCAAAAAATGAAGTAAATACAAACATAATAAACATATCTATTAATAATGTCGTAACTCTTGATAAATAAAACTTAATCATTTCATAAAAACCATTTTTACCTGTTTTTTTAGATTCAAATACATACTTTTTATTAGTTACAAAAGCAAATAAAACTGCAAAAAACCAAGATATTACATTAGATATTTGTATATCAAACTGACTATTATTTGTAAATATTAAATATCTTACTACATAAAAAGACAATAAACTAACTACAGTAGTTAAACCCCCAATTATTAAATAATTTATTATTTCTTTGTATTTAATATATATCTTTTTTATTTTATTTATCATTAGAAAATTCTTCCTTTATTATATATATAGGTCTTTTCTTTGTTTCCATATACATCTTACTAATATACTCTCCTATTATACCTAAACAAAATAGTTGTATACCCCCGATTAAAAGTATACAAGTTATAATAGTAGGATAACCTGGTATATTTACCTCAAAGAATAATTTTTGTATTATTACAATTAATAAATACACTACAGAAAAAAATGACAATAAAAATCCTAAATAAATAGAAAATTTAAGAGGTTTTGTAGAAAATGAAACTATTCCTGACAAACCATATTTCATAAGTTTATATGGTCTCCATTTAGAACTTCCTGTTGCTCTCTTCATCGGAGTATATGGTAAATAACATGTATTAAAACCAACCCAAGAAAATATCCCTTTTGTAAATCTACAATACTCTTTTAAAGATAAAATAGCATCCTTTACATTACTTCTAAACATTCTAAAATCACTAGCACCTTGTTTTACTTCTACTTCAGAAACTTTATTCATTACTTTATAAAAACAATCTTTTATAGAAGAAATAAACTTACCTTCAATTCTATCATTTTGATAATAACAAACACAATCACATTCTTTATCTTTATCAAGTATCTGAGCCATTTTTAAAGTAAGAGATGGTGGTTGTTGCATATCTGCATCTATCAAAACAGTATAATCTCCAGAAGCTTTCAAAAGACCAGCATATATAACAGATTCTTTCCCAAAATTCCTTGAAAAAGAGATTATTTTTATATCAAATTCTTTGTCTTTTGATATTTTCTTTAATTCTAACAAAGTATTATCTTTTGAACCATCATCAATAAATATTAATTCTATTTTATAATCTTTATTTTTACTATAAGTTTGTTTAACATCTTCAAAAAATAAACTTATATTACCCTCCTCATTATAACAAGGAACTATCATTGATATCTTTTTCATCTCTACACCTCTTATCTACAAATAAAACAACTATAAATGATAATATTCCAATTATAGATACAACTTTACCTATATTAAGCCAAGGACTAGTATAATTAATTTCTATATTATGCTCTCCTTTATCTATTTTAAAACCTATAAAAGAAATATTAGTTTTTTCATACTCCACGTTTTTTCCATCAACATATACATTATACCCCTCATCATAAGGTACTGCAAGATTGAAATAACTATTATCTTTAGTAACATTAATAACACCTTTTATAGTATCAGATTTTGTACTATCTTTATCTATTATAAACTTATCATGTTTAGTATGAATATCTTTTATATAACTATAATCTATCTCATAAGACTCAATATCAGATACTTCATATTTTCCTTTAGAAATATCTATTTCTAACTCATCACTAGAAGAAATAATATAAGTAAACTCATAATTCTTATTATGATATTTCCATCCTTTACATGTAAGCATATTAGATACACCATTTATTGTAATTGAAGTATCTCCTTTTTTACAACTTTCAGCATAATTCATTTTAAATTTTATAAACAATAAATTATTGTTATTACCATTTCTTTTTATAGTATAACTTTTATCTTCTTTTAAATTAAATACATATTTGTCATTTACCTTTTTAAATGATGTTATATCATATATAACTGGATTTCTTTTTATTATTTTATTTTCATAATTAGTATTTGTTTTACTTTCTATTACAATATTATTTAAAAGTGCTAAATTACTATATGGAAAAGATAGTTTATTAAACTCAGCTTCACTAATTAAACTATTACTAGCATATCCTAGTGTAAATACATTATCATTTTTATATAAAGAAGTATTTGAATTACTATCAATTAAAGTGTATCCAAACGGAACATCAGTATTACTTAAGAAATATTTGTTACCTACAAAAATATTAAATAAAGGATTTAATACATCAGTAAAAATAGAATCATTTCTATTAGGATTTTCTACTTCAAAGACATTAAAATAAAAATCTTTATAATATTTATTAGTAAGAGATGAATACATAGTACTTTTATATTCATTCATATTTCTTATATTATTAGAGTTATATAAATTATTAGTAAAGTCTGATATTCTATAAAGATTATCATCTTTTATTATGTTTTTATCTATTAAAGAGTTTATATTATCATTATATTGATTAACCTCTACATTTTTAAGTGTTAATTCATCTTTTTGGTTTACATATAAACAAATGCTAAAACTAAATATAGATAAACACATTAATAAAGGTAATAGTTTATTCTTTTTATATAAAAGAAATATAAATATTAATGTAAATATAGAATCAATTATATAAATATAATATGTATTAAAATTAATCAAACCAAGTATACTTATAATAATAAATATTAATAGTATTACTTTAAAATTTATGTTTTTGTTCATAGTATCTTCTATAAATTTTATTATTAGTAATATAGCAAGTGGAATAAAAGGTATAAATACTTTTCCATTAAAATACATAAAACCATTTAAAGAATAATTAAATAAAGGAAATATTAATAAAAGACTAAATATTATTCCTAGAAATTTATATGATTTATTTTTGTTTAATAAACTACTTATAATAGCTATAATTATAATAGAAGTAAGTCCTAAAGAGTAGCTATTATATAAAAAGTAATTAAAAGATACATTGGGTATAATTAGCTCTTTTAAAGATATTAAAGCTGTGCTATTAAATCTAGTATTTAAGATAGCTTTTAAAGTTGGAAGTAGTAGTATTCCTGATATTAGTATAGGAATAATAAAGTATAGAGAAAGCTTTAAGTGTCTATATATAAAGTCTTTTACATTTATTTTTTTGTTTTCGTTTAGATATAAAAATATAGCATATATAAAAAGTACTACAAGAGAGGGTATACTAAAGAAATAACTAATTGTTATTATAAATAGTATGCTTAACATTAATAGTATTTTATTGTTTTTATCAATAGAAATTAGTCCTAGTAAAAGAAAAGGCATATAGTTGACAAACATAATGTGTCTATGACTATGTAATATAAGAGGAATAGCCATAGTAAATAGAAAACTTCCTATGAATCTCATTTTTTTGTTATTTGTTTTTAGAGATAAGAAATAATAGATAAGTATAATATCTAGAATAATTACAAAGACTGATAATATATTTAAATATGTTGACATTTTTATAAATGGTAACAAGTAAGATATAAGTATTAAAGGGTTAAATAAACCATAATAAGAAAAGTTATATATATTTTGTCCCATACCTAAATTAAAGGCATATGATGGAAAAAGATTATGTGTTTCATAGAAGAGTTTTCTAAAATAATCTGGTATTAAGTAATGTTGGTTAGAATAGTCTATGATAGAACCATATATTACATTATTACTTCTTGTTATAAAAGAATATATTATAAAAAAAGAGATAATAATTATGAATAGATTTAAGTAATCAAACTTATTATATTTCTTCAAAATTATCACCTCTTTAAGCCAGTTTAATAATACTATCTTTTAGTTTTTTTGTCAATTTAATTAGTATAAGTATTATCTTTTTATTGTTGTATGTCTTATATAAGATATTTTAATATTGTTCATTCTAAGTTAAATTTTTGTTTGTCATATAAGTAATTATGTTTTATTTCAGAAGTAGTTAAAACTTTATTATAAAACTTAGCTTGATATAAATTAACATTAGAATAAGATGAAGTTGAATATCTACCTATTGTTAAAGCTGTATTTGAATGAGAATAGTTACTAGATAGATTTAGTCTACTATTTGCTAGTTCACCATTAATATATATTTTCTCTAAATTATCCTTATAAGTTGCTACCACATGATATTTTTTATTTAATTCTATTGTTCCTCCAGATAAGTACGGATAATCTGTTGTTGACTTTCTAGTACCGAATACTAGAGTATTATCAGCATTAAGTTCAATAGTATATCCATACCATTTTACAAATAATACACTCCTTTGATTATTTACAACTGATAATTTATTAAAAGTTAAATCAATAGTAAACTCTGAGGGTGCTAAAGTTGCACTATAAGGAGTTGTAGTATAAGTACTACTTCCGTTCATATAAAGATAGTTATCATACCAAGTTCCTCCACTCACTGTTGCATTATTTCCTGTACCACTTAAATCTTTCCATGTT
>CAZBFY010000041.1:0-8108 GCA_964491445.1 uncultured Mycoplasma sp. | reverse complement strand
CAACCTACTGATTACAAGTCAGTTGCTCTACCAATTGAGCTATTTCGGCATAAAAAATGGTGGGCGATGAGAGACTCGAACTCCCGACCCCTTGCTTGTAAGGCAAGTGCTCTAACCAACTGAGCTAATCGCCCATTAAAATATCAACTGCTGACGCTTATAAATATAATATATTATAAACTTTTTGTCAATACAATTTCCATTTTTTTTAATTTTTTTTGTTAGATAGAGGTAAAAATATAAAGAAATATTCTATATTTTTAACTAAACACTATAATAAAAAAATTTCATTATTTAATTTTTAATCACCATATTATAGTTTTAAAATTTTCTTTTAGCATAATTTTCTATATACTCTAAAATTTTTCATTTCTATCATATACACTATCTACTCATATATTACATGTTCTAATATTTTTTTTCTAAACTATAACGTTTCACTATCCATCTCTACCAATTTCTTCTCTATCCACAAATCCAAATTATCCCTCAAAATACCAAAACCACTACCAACTTCCTTTATTTTAACAACCTTATTCTCAGGCCTTAAATAATCAATATCCTTAATACTTAACTTAACATGACAAGAATCATCATCAACATCAACAACTTTCACATTGATCTTATCACCCAAATTAACATAATTATTGATATCACTTACAAAATTATGAGAAATCTCAGAAATATGTATAAGTCCACTATAATAATCATCTAAATTAACAAAAACACCATATTTTTTTATCCCAGTTACACTTCCTTTAACAATACTACCTTTTTCATACTTTGTCATGCTATCACTTCCAGTTATATTATACTCTATTTTCATACGATTTTAAAGTTATTATTTACAAATAGTTAATTTATATATATAATTGTATTGGTGATTAGAAATGAAAGAAAAAGTAATAAACGTTATTAATGACTTAAGACCATTCTTAATGAACGATGGAGGAAACATCGAATTTATCAAAATCGAAGATAATATAGTATATGTAAAACTACAAGGAGCATGTATGGGCTGCCCTATGAGAGAAATTACTTTAAAAGAAAGTATAGAAAAAACAATTATAGAAAAAGTACCAGAAATAAAAGAAGTTAGATTAGTTGACGAAGACTAATCTATTTTTTTATCCATTCAATATAAGGAATATTACTATTAGAATAAGTATTAAATATATACTTAATTAAGCTAATTATATTGTCTCTTTTACATATAATATCCTCTATAACACTATCATCTAATCCATCAATAATAATTTCCTCATAAACATCAAAATAATAAGACGGAAATAATAATCTCGCTATTAACAAAATAACACTATCCCTATCTAATCCATTTACAAAATAATTAACAGTATCACTAGAATAATTTCTATTAATTATATAAAATTTTATATACTCACCTAAATCTCTTTCTTTATAATCAATTACAAAACCTAAAGGATTTAAAAACTCAAGTAAATCAGTATCAACCCCTAACCTCATATGAGATACATTCTTCTCCTTAAAAACCTTATTATTATTAAAATAACTAATAGCATTCTCCCATATACCTATAAAATAATCAATAGAACTATCTATTACTTTATATTTAGTTTTAACCTGATCAAACTGATAATATATATAATCTATTTTATTAGACCAATTAACTCCCCAATTTGACTTATCAATACTCTTATACTTACTTACATCTATATTAAAATAAAAACTCTTAATATCTTCATAAGTAATTAATTTATTTCTTATATTAGGTATTCTCATCAATATATACATTTTATTCTGATAATTAAAAACCATTTGTCTATCTTTAGTTAAAATTATTTGAAACCCTATTAACCCCTGATTAAGCAAATCATTATTTAAATTATATATATCCTCTAATTCATTTAAACCCCTTGTATATAGATAAACACCATAATTATCATTCAAGTACGTAAAATAGTAATTGTTATTAATTCTCTTTATCTCACTAATACTTAAATCATAAAAAAATAAAATAGCATTATTCATAATCATACCTCATTAAATAATATGAATTATGCTATTTTTTATTATAAAATTATATAGTATATTATTTTTAAATATCATTTCTTCATGTAATAACACATTATAGTAAAAAGAAAAATGTAATACTATTTACACCTTTCTAAATCTTATAATCATCTTCAAGAGAAAACTCTACATTCTCTTCAATCCATTCTTTTCTAGGTTCTACCTTATCACCCATTAAAACACTAACTCTTTTCTCAGCAAGAGAAGCATCATCTATATTTACTTTTATAAGTGATCTAGTCTCTGGATTCATCGTAGTTTCCCAAAGCTGATCATAATTCATTTCACCAAGTCCTTTATAACGTTGTATTTCACATTTTTTTCCATCTGTTAACTGTTTTAATTCTTCATTATCATAAGCATAAGAAATATTCTTTCCATTTGTTACTTTATATAATGGAGGCATTGCTATATATAATTTTCCAAGTTCTATCAAAGGTCTCATAAATCTATAAAAGAAAGTAAGTAATAAAACTTGAATATGTGCTCCATCATCATCAGCATCGGTCATTATTATTACCTTATCATACTGTATATCACTAGGAACAAAATCAGAACCAGAACCTGCTCCTATAGTATGAATCATGGTATTAATTTCTTCATTTTTTAAAATTTCTTCCATCTTAGCTTTCTCAGTGTTAAGAACTTTACCTCTTAATGGAAGTATAGCTTGAAACTTTCTGTCTCTTCCTTGCTTAGCAGAACCTCCAGCAGAATCACCTTCCACTAAAAACAATTCATTTTTAGTCTTATCTTTTCCCCCAGCAGGTACAAACTTACCAGATAAATTCTTTTCTTTTGAGTTTTTACTTTTTCCCTTTCTTATCTCTTCCCTTGCTTTTCTAGCAGCTTCTCTTGCTTGTTTACTCTTTAATGACTTTTCAATTATTTCTGTAGCTATTTTTTTATTTTCTTCTAGGAAAAACAATAATTTCTCAGTAGTTACTGCTTCTACTGAAGTCCTAGCAGCAGGAGACCCTAACTTAGATTTAGTTTGCCCTTCAAATTGTAATAAAGACTCAGGTATTTTGAGTGAAATTACTGCAGTTAACCCTTCTCTTACATCACTACCATCAAAACCTTTTTCTTTATTTTTAAAATAATTATTACCCTTTGCGTAATCATTAAACACTTTAGTAAGTGCTGTTTTAAAACCTACTTCATGAGTACCACCATCTGTAGTTTTTACATTATTTACAAATGATACAATATTCTCATTATATGAATCAGTATACTGAAATGCTATATCTACTTCAATATTATTCTTAGAGCCTTGAAAAGTATATACATTGTGAAGTGTTTTTTTATTTTCATTTATCATCTCAACAAAAGATGATAACCCATCTTCATAATGAAATTTCTCATTTTTTTTATCTTCTTCATCCACAAGTTCTACTGTTAAACCTTTTAACAAAAAAGCACTCTCTTGCATTCTTTCTCTTATTGTTGTATAAGAAAAATTAGCACCTTTAAATATATCATAATCAGGCATAAACCTAACAGTAGTACCATGTTTAGCAGTAGTCCCTACTTTCTTTAAAGGAACCTCAACTCTTCCACCATCAGAAAACTTTATATAATATTCATAACCATCACGTCTTATCGTTACTTCACACCATTTTGAAAGAGCATTAACAACTGAAGCTCCCACACCATGAAGACCCCCAGATACTTTATATCCACTTGTTTCAAATTTTCCTCCAGCATGAAGAACTGTAAATATTACCTCTGGAGTACTCTTACCACTTGCATGCATTCCAACAGGAAGACCACGTCCTCTATCTTCAACACTAACACTTTTATCATCATGAATTACTATCTTTATATAATCCCCAAAACCATTTATAACTTCATCTATTGAATTATCAACAATTTCCCAAACTAAGTGATGTAATCCCCTCTTATCAGTTGATCCTATATACATACCAGGTCTTTTACGAACTGCATCAAGACCTTCTAAAATTTTTATACTATTCTCATCATATTTAAGTGCCACTTTTATCATCTCCATAAACATTATAACAGAAAATCTAACAAATACAAAAAAAAGAATGTAATATTTTACACTCTAACCTCTATACCTCTTTCAAATAATCAACAACTTTATCAAGTTCCATCCCTCTAGAAGCCTTTACTAAAATAGTATCACCCTCATTAATAATAGAACCTACTCTATCATAAAAATCTTCTTTCTTAAGAAAATAATAACTTTCTATACTATCTAACACTTCATCACTTATAAACTTAGCACTATCTCCTATTGCAATTAAAACATCACACTTAATCTCTTTACCTATCCTTCTATGAATACTCTCACTATAACTACCAAGTTCTAAAATATCTCCTAAAATAGCAACTTTCCTAGTCTTAAAACCATTTAAAACTTCTAAAGCACTCATAACAGAATCATAACTAGAATTATAAGTATCATTTATTACTGTATACTTATCAGTTTTAATTATATCAAGTCTATTATTAGAAAAATCTATATCAAGTAAACCACTTTGAATCTCATCATAAGTAAGTCCATACTTAAATCCTAACACAATAGCTATTAAAGCATTACCAATATTATGTTTAGCTATACTACCAAGCTTAAAACTATACTCATTATCATTATAAATACAAGTAAACATACTATAATCATCATATATTTTATAATTACTACAATAAATATCATTACTACTATCAAAACCATATGTTATTAACTCATAACTATGATCATTATCCCTTAAAGTACTTAAATACTTATCATCACCATTAACTATTAATAAACCATTATCTTTTAAACCATTTACTATCTCCATCTTTGCCTTAAAAATACCATCCTGATTATCAAAATTCATTATATGACTCATTCCAATATTTGTAATTACTGCAACATCTGGACTAGCTAATTTAGACAAATAATCTATTTCTCCCTTATGATCCATCCCCATTTCAATAACTGCAAGTTCTGTATCATTAGTTATAGTAAAAAGCGTCTTAGGAACCCCTATCTCATTATTTAAATTACCTATTGTCTTTATAGTGTTATACTTAACACTTAACACAGAATTAATTATATCCTTAGTAGAAGTCTTACCAACAGAACCCGTAATAGCAACTAAAGGAATATCAAATTTATTTCTATAACCTTTAGCAATACTTGCAAATGCTAAAGTAGTATCACTTACCTTAACTAAATTAATATCCTCTTTATCAAAATCATGATTAACATCACAAATAAAACTTCTACATCCAGCATCATATGCACTTTCCATAAACTTATGTCCATCATGAACAACCCCAATTATAGGAACAAATAATGTTTTATCATTAATATCTCTACTATCTATTGATATTTTTGATATATATGCATTATTATTTTGTTTTATGAATTTTCCATTTGTATAATCTTTTATCTCTGTTATACTTATTTTTTCCATAAACTACTCCTTTACTTTTAATAACTCATCCTTAACAACTTCTATATCAGTCATATAAGGAAGCCATTTATCTCCTACTATTTGATAATTCTCATCACCTTTTCCAAGAAGCACCACTATATCATTACAAGAAGCCTCTCTCAAAGCCTTTCTTATAGCTTCTTCTCTATCAATAACTATTTCATAATTACTATGATACTTCTTGATATAACCTGCAATATCCTGACATATTTCATTAGGATTTACATGTCCCGGATCTTCAGAAGTCAAATAAACATAATCAGCATACTCCCCTGCTAATAACCCCATATCACGTCTTCTATTTACACCTTTATCACCAGGACAACCAAATACAACTTTTATATTTCTATCTTTATAATCAAGCTTTAAAGTTTCATAAAGAGCTCTTGCACTAAGTTCATTATGAGCATAATCTATAATTACCGGACATATCCCATCCTCTATTATATTCATCCTACCAGGAATAAATGTCTCATAAAGCCCCTTTTGAATACTTTCATAATTAACCCCTAAAAGCTTAGCAATAACTATAGCACAACAAGCATTAGTAACATTAAATCTACCTGGTATATCTATTTCATATATCTCTGTTTTACCATTATACTCAAGTTCAAAAGACAAATTCTTGTTATTTACTATATTTTTAATAACATAACAACAGTCATTACTATAACCAAAAGTAATTACATTTTTATCACTTACAACATCATAAATTCTATCAAAACACTCAGTTTGTCTAAACAATACCACTTTACTGCACTTCTTTAAAAACTTAAGCTTACAAGCTAAATATTCATCAAAATTCTTATGTTCAAGAGGAGATATATGATCTTCACTAATATTTAAAAAAGCTCCAATATCAAAATTCATACCAAAAACCCTATTATGATACTCAGCCTGACTAGATACCTCCATAGACATATACTTCAAATTAGCATCATCCATTTCATGTAAATACCTATGAAGCTCCAAACTTTCAGGAGTTGTTAAATGAGTCTGTCCCTCATGCTTTCCAGAATAAAAATAATGAGTAGCAAAAAAACCAGGTTTATATCCTAAATAATTCTTTAAAATATTATGTAAAAAATAATTAGTAGTAGTCTTACCCTTAGTACCCGTTATACCAATTTTAACTAAACTATCAGGATAAAAAACTTGAGAAACAAGAGCAAGTGCCTTTCTACTATCACTTACTATAATCTTAGGAATACTAACTTCAAAATCTATTTCAGAAATATATAAAGTAGCACCCTTAGAAATAGCATCCTCTAAATACTCTTTTTTAAATTCTAAACCCTTACAAATAAACAAAGTATTAGGAATAACATCATTAGAATTATATGAAATATATGAAAAATCTAAACAAACATTATCCTTATCTACTAATAAATTATAATTTTCTAAAACTTTTATAACATCACTATAAGTCATTTTCATCAATCCTTTCTCTATTTCTTGGATGAGTCTTTAAATATATATCATGAATCTTATCACTAGTAACATGAGTATATACCTGTGTAGCCCTCAAAGACTCATGTCCTAAAAGCTCCTGAACAGAAAGCAAATCACATCCTTCGTTTAATAAATGCGTTGCAAAAGTATGTCTTAACATATGAGGAGATAACTTAGTATTTAAACTAGTCTGTTTAATAATCTTATCTAAAATATATCTAATTCCTCTAGAAGTAAGCCTCTTCTTTTGATTATTAATAAACAAATACTCATTACTATCCACTCTCTTACTCAAATATAAAACTAGTATCTCCTTAGCATATTCTCCAAAATATACTATTCTCTCCTTAGAACCTTTTCCTAAAACCTTAATTGATAACAAATCAATATTAACATCACAAATTTTTATATACTCAAGCTCTCCAACCCTTATCCCAGTAGAATACAATAATTCTAATATTAATCTATCTCTTAATCCATAAAAAGTATCTAAATTACAAACATTAAATAACTCTTCAAGTTCATTATAATACAAAAACTTAGGTAATAACACATCTTTCTTAGGACCTTTAGTAAGAGAAAAAGGATTATACTTAATATAATTATTCCGAGCTAAATACTTATAAAAACTTCTAAGTGAACTAACCTTTCTAGAAATAGTACTCTTAGAAAACTTATTACTATCCATATAATTATAAAAACCTCTAATTATTTCATAATCAACATCAAGTAAAACATAATTATTATCATCCAAATAACTCTTAAAAAATAATAAATCTTCTTCATAATTTAACACAGTATTAAAAGAATAACTCTTCTGATAATTTAAATAATCTAAATACTTTTCTATATACTTATCCATTTATATCACCATTTTTCTTAATATAAACAACTTCTTATATAATTATAACTTTTAAATAAGAAAAAATAAACATAATTAAAAAAAATAGACACAAATTTACATGCATCTATTAAAATAATTATTTCAAGGATTCTATTTCTTCTTTAGTTAAACCTGTACATTTAGAAATAATTTCTATACTTATATTTTCTTTAAGAAATTTTTTTGCTGTTTCTTTTATACCATCTTTAATTCCAGCCTGTTTAGCTTCTGCTATTTCACTTAGTCTAAGCTTTTCTTCATGTAACTCTTTA
>CAZBFY010000040.1:0-8166 GCA_964491445.1 uncultured Mycoplasma sp. | reverse complement strand
AGATATAGATTTATTAAATAGAATAGTTACTTATATTTTAACTACTCCATCTCAAGTATTTTCACCTGACAGTTTAAAAAAATATATGCAAAGTGATTCTAGAAATGTATCACTTGAAACTTTATATAATTATATCGATTATATAACTCGTGCAAATCTTATTTCAAAAGCAGAAAGATATGATGTAAGAGGCAAAAGAATTCTTACTGGAAAATATAAATACTATTTAACTGATTTAGGTTTTACTAACATTTTAATCGAAGGTAAGAAAGAACAAATAGGGTCTTATTTAGAAAACATTATTTATAATGAACTCATTGCAAGAGGATATAATGTTAATATAGGAACACTTGAAAATGGTAAAATAGATTTTATAGCAACAAGGTTTAATGAAAAAATATATATTCAAGTGGCATATATTTTAAGTGATGAAACTGTAATTCATAGAGAATTTAATGCTTATAAAAAAATTGAAGATAATTATCCAAAATATGTTCTTTCAATGGATAAATTTGACTTATCACAAAATGGAATAATTCATGAAAATATAATTGATTGGTTGTTAAAAAAATAAGATATTATTATTCATTTTTAATTACCAATAATGACATATAAAACTTGTTTGAATTATCAATAAAAAGCAAATTTGTTTAAAATTATAGATATAAATTATTACTATATTTAACAGGTAGAGCAGAAGAATTCTTCTCAAATAAAGAGAAAACTTCTTCTGTTTTGTAGTTTTATAAAACAAAAACAAAAAATAAACTTGACTAACAAATATTTGTAATATATTATTGGTTTAAAACAAACAAAAATTAGGAAGTGATACCATGTTAAATAAAATAATACTAATAAATAAAGAAAAAAACTATACCTCAAGAGACATAGTAAATATAATAAGTAAAAAATTTAAAACAAAAAAAGTAGGACACTTTGGAACCCTAGACCCCTTAGCAACCGGACTTTTAGTAATAGGAATAAACTCCCTTACTAAAATAGGTAATTTTCCTCTTTTTGATGACAAAACCTATAAAGCAGAAGTCTTAATAGGAACAAGTACTGATACTTACGATATAACAGGCAACATAATAAAACAAGAAATAAAAGATATAACTCAAACAAAATTAGAACAAACTCTAAAAAGTTTCATAACAACCTATAATCAAGAAGTACCCATCTTCAGTGCTACTAAAGTAAATGGAAAAAAACTATATGAATACGCAAGAAAAGGAGAAAAAGTAACATTACCAAAAAAAGAAGTGACTATATATGATATAAAAGACATAAAACTATATGAAAAAAATAACAACAAATACTTCTCATTCATCTGCAAAGTAAGCAAAGGAACATATATAAGAAGTTTAATAAACGACATATCAACAAAACTTGATATACCACTTTGTATGAGTAACCTAGAAAGACTAAGCCAAGGAATATTTAATATAAAAGATGCAAACACCCTAGAAGACATAAAAAACGATAATTATAAACTATTAGACATAAGAGATATATTAGATGTAAAAGTAGTAGAAATACCAAAAAATCAAGAAAAAATAATACAAAACGGAGGAATAATTCCAAAAACAAATAATAATTATATTTTATTCACAAAAGATAAAAAAGACATATTCTTATATGGACCATATAAAGATAAAATGAAACCATATTTAACCTTTAAAAACACAAAAAAATAATATATAATAAACATAAGGAGTGATAACATGAACTTCAGTTCCCTAGAAGAATTAAAAGATAGAATAATGCCAGCACTAAATAAAAAAGCAAGTGATTTTCAAACCCTTGGACATAACATAACAGAAGAAGATATATTTATTTTCTTAAAACAAAACAAATGGATGCATAGTAAAAATCTATCTTTAAATGAAATAGTAAATGATATATTAAAACTAGATATTAGTAAAATGAGGTGATATTCTTGAATAACAGAATTATAAATTATGAAGACTTAGAAAAACAAATAAAAAGATATTTAACAGAAGAAGAAATAAAAGAAATAAAGAAAGCATACCAATACGCAGAAGAAAAACACAAAGGACAATATAGAAAAACCGGAGAAAAATACATAGTACATCCACTTTTTGTATCATATATTTTAACATCGATTAACGCTGATAAAGATACCATAATAGCAGCTCTTCTTCATGATGTAGTCGAAGACACTGAAACAAGTAAAAACGATATCATAGAAAACTTTGGAAATGTTGTAGCAACCCTAGTAGATGGAGTAACTAAAATAAATAACATCAATGTTTCAACAGAAAACGAATATCTAACAAGCTATTATAAAAAAATAATAGTAGGAATGAGTGAAGACGTAAGAGTAATAATAATAAAACTAGCAGATAGATTACATAATATGAGAACTCTTTATGCCCTTGATCACGAAAAACAAAAAAGAAAAGCCAAAGAAACCTTAGAAATACTAGCCCCAATAGCACACCGACTAGGTATGAATAAAATAAAAAGTGAACTAGAAGAACTATCACTAAAATACCTAAAACCAGAAGCTTATAGAGATGTAGTAGAAAAACTAAATAAAACAAAAAAAGAACGCGAAGAATACGTAAAAAAAATGATGGATGAAGTAAGTTCATTACTAAATAAAAACGGAATAAAACACCAAATAAAAGGTAGAGCAAAAAGTATTTATAGTATTTATAAAAAACTAGATAAAGGAAGAAGCTTTAATGATATATATGACTTACTAGCAATAAGAATCTTAGTAGAAAAAGAACAAGAATGTTATTTAGCACTTGGACTTATTCATTCAAAATATAAACCAGTATCAAAAAGATTCAAAGACTTTATAGCAATGCCTAAAACAAATCTTTATCAAACACTACATACAACAGTATTTGGAACAGATGGAAACCTATTTGAAATACAAATAAGAACTTATGAAATGGATAAAATAGCAGAAAATGGAATAGCATCCCACTGGGCTTATAAAGAAAACAAAAATGCTGCTTTAGAAATGCAAAACATAACAGAACAAAAACTACAATTTTATAAATCAATTATCGAATTAAAAGACGATAAACTTACAAGTGAAGACTTTGTAGATAAAGTAAAAAGCGAAGTATTAAGTAATAACATATACGTATATACCCCAAAAGGAGACGTAATAGAAATGCCAAAAGGTGCAACCCCAATAGATTTCGCTTACAGAGTACACTCACAAATCGGAGATAAAATGACCGGAGCAATAGTAAATAATAACATGGTACCACTTACATATGAATTGAAAAATGCAGATATAATAAAAATAATAACAAACAATAACTCAAAAGGACCATCAAAACAGTGGCTTAACATAGTAAAAACAACCGGAGCAAAAAACAAAATAAAAAACTTTTTTAACAGAACAACTAAAGAAGATTACATAAATCAAGGAAAAGATTTACTAGAAAAAGAACTAAGAAGAAGAAAAATACCAGTATCAGAATTTACAGAAGAAGAAAACTTAAATAAAATATATACAAAATTTAAACTAACATCCCTAGAAGATATATATCTAAATATAGGAAACAATAAATATTCCCCAAAAAGCATAATAAAACACGAAGAAAATAATAACCAAGAAAAAAAGAAAATAAAAAAAGTAGAAATAAAAAACACCGACAAAGACATCGTAGTAGGAGACACAAAAAACATAGAAACACACATAGCAAACTGTTGCTTACCAGTACCAGGAGATGAAATAGTAGGGTACATAACAAAAACAAATGGTATCAAAATACATAGAAAAGAATGTAGTAACATAGAATACTTCGACGATAGAAAAATAAATGCAGTATGGAATAGTAACATAAACAACAAATATAACAGCGAACTAATTATCCATACAACCTCAAAAGAAAACATAATAGTAGACATAGTACAAACATCAGCCCTAGAAGGAGTAATAATAGAAAACGTAAACCTAATAAATAAAAGTAATAACAATGTATACTCAGTAGACGTTCTAATCTCCTCACTAGAAGAACTAAATAAACTAATGACAAATCTATCAAAAATAAACTATGTAAACGATGTAGAAAGGATAATGAGATAATGAAAGTAATTATTCAAAGAACAACAAATGCTAAAGTAGAAATAAACAACCAAATAGTAGGACAAATAAATAAAGGACTACTAGTACTAGTAGGATTTACCCAAGAAGATACAGAACAAAAAATAGATTGGATGGTAAATAAAATAATAAATCTTAGAATATTTGACGATGAAAACAAAGTAATGAATCTTTCACTAAAAGATATAAACGGAAGCATATTATCAGTATCACAATTTACCCTATATGCAGATACAAAAAAAGGAAACAGACCAAGTTATATAAACGCCTTATCAGGAGATAAAGCAATAAATCTATATAACAAATTTAACGAAAAACTAAAAACACAAAACATCAAAGTAGAACAAGGAATATTCGGAGAAGACATGCAAGTAACATTTACAAACGATGGACCAGTTACAATAATACTAGAAAAGTAAGAGGTAAATATGTCTTATATAAAAGGAAACTTCAAAAAATATATATTTAAATCAGATAAAAACTACACAGTAGGACTATTAAAAATAAAAGATACTGATCTAAACATAAAACAAACAACAATAACCTTTACAGGTTATTTCAACGACCTAAATGAAAACGATACTTATCTACTTCAAGGAGAGTTAATAACCCATGATAAATACGGAGAACAATTCAGCACAACAACTTATGAAATAGTATTGCCAGATGAAAAAGATCATATAATAGAATTTCTATCAAGTGAACTATTCAAAGGAATCGGAGAAAAAAAAGCAAAAAAAATAGTAGACAAACTAGGAACAAATTGTCTAACACTAATACTAGATAACAAAGATATACTATATGAAGTAGATAAAATAACTAAAAAAGAAATAGAAACAATTTCAGAAAGCTTAATAGAATACAAAACAAGCTATGACAAAATGTTAAACTTAACAAAAATAGGTTTCTCCATGAAAGATGCCTTAAAAATAGAAAAATACTACGGACAAAACATAAACACAGTACTAACAAGTCCATATCAAATGATTGAAGACATCAAAGATATAACATTCCCAAAAATAGAAAAACTAAGAACAAACCTACAAATAGATAAAGAAGACATAGATAGAATAAGTTATGGAATAATCTATACATTAGAAAGCCTAAGCTTCCAAACAGGAAATACTTATACTAGCTATAACGAACTAATAAACTATGCAAGTAAAATACTAAATATAAATAAAGAATCTATAAACAAAGGAATAACAAATCTAGTAAACCAAGGAAAAGTAATAATAGATGATGATAAATACATATTACTAAGTATCTATAACAGCGAAATGTATATAGCAAAAAGAATAACAACTCTAACAAGAAACTTTAACAATAAATCTTATACAAAAGAAATAACAGATTTAGAAGAAAAACTACACTGTATATTTAACAAAGAACAAAAAGAAGCTATAGAACAAGCATTTAACTTTGACTTTTCCATAATAACTGGAGGACCAGGTACAGGAAAAACAAAAGTAATAAAAGCTATAACAAGTTTATATAAAGAAATAAATAATCTATCAAGAAAAGAACTATTAGATAGCCTAGTATTACTAGCACCCACAGGAAGAGCAAGTAAAAGAATGAGTATAGAATCAAATATACCAAGCTATACAATACATAGATTCCTAAAATGGCAAAAAGAAGAAAACACATTTCTAATAAACGAAGAAAACAAAAGTGATGCAAAACTTGTTATAATAGATGAAGCAAGTATGTTAGATAATGAATTATTCTATAACTTATTATTAGGTTTAAAAGCAAACTGTAAAATAATACTAATCGGAGACTATAACCAGTTACCATCAGTAGGAGCAGGGCAAGTACTAAAAGACTTAATAGAAAGTAATTGTATACCAGTAACATACCTGAAACAACTATATAGACAAGCAAGTAACTCAAATATAAATTTCCTAGCACATGACATAATAAAAGGAAAACTAGATATGACTTTATTTAACGAACAAGAAGACTTAACATTTATAGAATGCAATAACACAAACATCAAAGAAAAACTAGAAGAATTTATTCAAACATACAAAGATATGTCAATATATGATATTCAAATATTAGCACCCATGTATAAAGGAGATAACGGCATAGATGCTCTAAATATTCATATCCAAAATATATTAAATAAAAAAGAATATACAAAAAATGAACTATTACACAACGGAACAATATATAGAGAAAATGACAAAATAATTCAGCTAGTAAACAGTATAGAAAATAATGTATTTAATGGAGATCTAGGAGAAATAATAAAAGTTACAAAACAAAACAAAAAAGAAATAATATGTGATTTTGATAATAACATAGTAAGTTATAATAGTTCAACCTTTGAAAACTTCAAACTAGGTTACGTAATAAGTATCCATAAATCACAAGGAAGCGAATTTAAAATAGTAATACTACCAGTTTTAAATAGCTATAACTTTATGCTATATAGAAAAATAATATATACCGCAGTAACAAGAGCAAAAGAAAAACTAATCATACTAGGAGAAATACAAGCATTACAAAAAGCAATACAAAAAGATAAAGATGAAAACAGAAAAACTCTCTTAAAAGAATTTATAATATCAAGTATTGAATATTAAATTTCAGTAAATAATAAATATGAGGTGATATTATAAAAAAATTAAATAAAACACTTATGTGTACCCTAGGAGCCTTATCAATCGCAGGACTATCTTACTACGCAGGACTTCCAAAAAATAAAAAAGAAGACTTAAAAGATAGAGCAATAGATATGATAAAGAAAGATAAATGCTTTTTAGAAGAAATGTAAAAGAACTTAATAAGTAGGCTTACTAAGTTCTTTTTCTATTAAACTTTTATCTTTAACAATTAATGAATATATATAAGTAACTCTCATTTCAATATCAAGTAAAGGACTATCAATATTCTTATATCTAGTAATAATAGGAATACTAACACTCTTTTTAATCTTATTTAAATAACCCTTACCAATATCATTAAAACCAAGAACTCTTACATAATCAATATCAAATTTAACATCATCTCTAGTCAAATTAGTAAGTATATGAATAAACATTCTATTAATCTTATTATAAGTATATCTCTTAGTCTTAATCTTTTTTATTAAATCATCTAAAGAATTAGTACTTACAATTACTTTTCTAATACGATTATCTATTCCCTCATCAACAGTATTAAACCTACTAAGACAATTAATATTATTTATAATTTGATACTTCAAAAAAGAAAAATAATCAATATTTCTATAAAGTAATTTTTGATCATAACAAATATAATTACTAACAGAAATACCATTTTTTAACTTGTCCCTTATCTCACTAGCACTAATATTAATATCATTATTACCACCATGATAATTATTCGTTCTCTTAATAGTAAAAGGAGTAATATTATAATTATTCTTTAATATCTCTTTTATATATGAAATACCAAGTAAGTCATTAGGGCTATCTAATCTTTCAATATTAAACTTACCCAAAGCTTTAGAAATACTAGTAGGATAGTTATTACCATCATCTAAATACTTTTTAACCCAATAATTAAAATCTTTATTATTAACCTGAATACTTGCTACAGAAAAAAGTTTATCTATATCATTACACTCACTACCAAAAATAATTTTATTAACACCAAGAACACTTAATATTTTTAAAGCCCCATAGGCAAATATATCAGCACTTTGACTTGAATAAACAAAAGGAAGTTCTACTACTAAATCAATTCCATTATCAATAGCAATACTAGTCTTATCCCATTTATTAAGTACACTAACATCTCCTCTTTGAGTAAAAGAAGATGAAATACATGCAATAATTATAGAATTAGGAAACATTTCTTTTACTTTATCTATATGATACTTATGTCCTTTGTGAAAAGGATTATATTCTGCAATAATGCCAATTACATCCATAAAAATCACCAAGGATATTATACTATAAAACTTAAAAGATTAACATACTTTCTAATGTTTAAGAACATACTTATTTAATTGATTAAGGTTTTTTAACAAGCTTTAATTTATTTGAGTTTCGGCAAAAATAATCAATAAAAAGAAAAAGTGAAAATGTGTTATT
>CAZBFY010000039.1:0-8338 GCA_964491445.1 uncultured Mycoplasma sp. | reverse complement strand
AATAAATATTATAATTACACAATACAAATCAACGGTTGAGATGAACTCATTTCGTTCGCCCTTGATTTTTTAACTTAGTTTTTTATTTGATGTTTCCCAAATGGGGTTCATAGCAAATGTTTCTTATAGTTTTTTAATATAATTATATTTTACGATATAATCCTACTACTTTACCTAAAATAGTAACATTTTTAAGTATAATAGGTTCCAAATAATCATTTTCAGGCTGTAATCTTATATGATCTTTTTCCTTATAAAAAGTCTTTACAGTAACCTCATTATCATCATTCATAGCAACCACTATTTCACCATTACGAGCAGTTCTTGCTTTCTCAACCAAAACAATATCTCTATCATGTATACCAATATTAATCATACTATCTCCACTTACAGTAAGAGAAAAAGTTTCTTTCCTAGGATTTAAAAGATGATAAGGAACATCAAAAAACTCATCTGGTCTTTCTATTGCCTCAATAGGGTTACCCGCAGTTACCTTTCCTAATAAAGGAATAGATACAACAGTTTCATTCTTCTTATCATATTCATTAGGTACTAAAAGCTCAATAGTTCTATTCTTGTCTTTCTTCTTCTTTATATATCCCTTTTCTTCTAAATGATCCAAATGAACATATATAGTAGCAGAGCTCTTAAGTTTCATAATCTCACATAATTCCCTTATAGTTGGGGGATAATCATTTTTAGCTATAAACTTTTTTAATTCACGCAAAACTTTTGCTTGTTTAACAGTTAATCTTTCCATAGTTATTACCTCCAATAAAAGATTAACATAGAAACATAAGTTTGTCAAACAAATGTTTCATTTTACAAACACAAATATCCTCTTTACAAAATAAACTTTTTATATTAGAATATAAATGTATTAACAAATGCGAAGATAAGGCTTGGAAACCTTTAGCAATATTCAAAAAGAGATTCTAAAAGAATAATTAGAGTGGAACCGCGGTTTATAATCGTCTCTAAGTATTATTTAGAATCTTTATTTATAAGGAGGAATAATTATGAATATGGAAAAAATGGTTAACTTTTGCAAAAACTATGGATTTATCTTTCCAGGAAGTGAAATATATGGAGGACTTGCAAATACTTGGGATTATGGACCACTTGGCACAAGACTAAAAAACAATGTAAAAGATGCATGGCGTAAAAGATTTATACAAGAAAGAAATAATAGTTATGAAGTAGATGCAGGAATACTTATGCACCCTAGAGTATGGGAAGCATCAGGACACGTAGAAAGTTTCTCAGATCCATTAATAGACTGTAAAGAATGTAAAATGCGTGTAAGAGCAGATAATCTAGTAAATGATTTTACTAATACCTCAAAAGGAGATACATTCAATCACGAAGAACTTATCTCATTCATAAAAGAAAACAAAATACCATGTCCTAAATGTGGTAAATGCAATTTTACAGACGTTAGAGAATTTAATCTCATGTTTGAAACAAAAAGAGGAGTTACTCAGGATAAAAAAAGTACAATTTATCTAAGACCCGAAAACGCTCAAGGAGAATATGTAAACTATTCAAATGTTCTAAGAACCATGAGATGTAAATTACCATTTTCCATTGGACAAATAGGAAAAGCATTTAGAAATGAAATAACCCCAGGTAACTTTACTTTTAGAACAATAGAATTTGAACAAATGGAATATCAAACATTCTGTAAAGAAGGTACTGATTCAGAAATATATTCTTATTTTAAAAAATATGCATTAGATTTTTATAAAGACTTAGGAATTAATCAAAATAATCTAAGATATCATGATCATGAAAAACTAGCACATTATGCTAAAGAAGCATGTGATATAGAATATAAATTTCCATTTGGGTGGGGAGAAATAAACGGAACTCATAATCGTACAAACTTTGATTTAAAAAGACATCAAGAATTTAGTGGTACTTCTCAAGAATATCTAGATCCAGAAACAAATGAAAAATATATACCTTATGTAATAGAATCAACATGTGGTCTTGATAGAACTGTTTTAGCAGTACTGTTTGATGCCCTAGAAATAGAAGAGTTAGAAAACGATACAAGAGAAGTCCTAAAAATACATCCATATCTAGCACCATATAAAGTATCAGTATTACCACTAGTAAAAAAATATCATAGTGAAAAAGCTAAAGAAATATATGAACTACTAAATAAACATTTTATGACTAGTTATGATGAAAGTGGTTCAATAGGAAAAAGATATAGAAGAAACGATGCAACAGGTACAGTATACTCACTTACAGTAGATGACAACACAATAAACAATAATACAGTTACCCTAAGAGATAGAGATACAATGGAACAAATAACATTAGAACTTGATAAAGTAATAGAATACGTAAAAGAAAGAGTAAACTTTTAAAACTCTTTCTTTTTTCGACAAAAAACAAACTATTTATCTTGTATACTATTTTTGGTGATAAAAATGAAAGAATTATTTATATTTGATGTAAAAGAAGAATTTTATAAATTATACAAAGATAAACAAAGTGAACTATTTTTCATATTTAATAGAATCTATAAAATGAAATCTAGTGATAAAGAATATGGATATAATCTATTTTCTCAAATCAGTAACTTCTTAGATAAAAAGACATTAAATGACTTTATTAAAGAAAGATATAAAGATAAAATTATGTATTCAAATAGTAAAAATGAACATATAATAAATAATCTCTTTTTAAATGAAATATCTATTCTAACAATTAAAAACTCTAATATTAGAATAGAAAGTAATATAGATAAACCAGCTTTTCTAGAAGACTTAAGAGAATTAAAACTAAGACTATTCGTATGTGATTTTAAAAACGAAGAATATTACTTTATAATGAAAAAAAGAAGTAGAAAAACACAAGAAGTAGTAACTACTAAACACTAAATTGTTCTAAAACTACTTGCAATATCATAAACTATCTTATAAAATAAATACATGGAGGTAATTAAATGGGACATGATATATTAATGATAGTTATTGGACTTGTTGTAGGACTTGTAATAGGCTTTTTTCTAGCTAGATTCTTTATGCAAAAATATTTAAAGAAAAATCCCCCAATTAATGAAGAAATGATTAAAATAATGATGAGTAGTATGGGAAGAACTCCTACACAAAAACAAGTTAATCAAGTAATGAAACAAATGCAAAAAGCAAATAAATAAAGACCAGATATTGGCCTTTATTTTTTATTAGTACTTTTCTTTTTATTAGTATCTTTTTTATTACTTTTAACTTCATTACATTTTGCACATTCACATTCTTCTTTATTTCTACTTTCTAACAAAGCAGGTATTAATGAATTAAAACATAAAGCATAAATTATAATTGCAATTACACTAAGAGCATATTGCCCAGTAGCTAGATTTAAAACTTCACTAAATGAAGTAACACCAAGATAAGCAAGTCCTACAAATAAGAAACTATCAATAGTTATTGAAATAACTCCTGCTATTAAAAAATCAAATCCACGTTTATTACCTAAATAATTATATAATCTTATATTTATATATTGACCTACTATAAAAGCTATTATAGAAGAAAATAACACTCTAAAATCAATATTAAATAATTTTTCTAAACCATCAGTAGAACCATATACATCAAAAGTACTAGCAAGACCAAACATAATACCCATAAATATTAAAGATATAACAGAGAAGTTTATAAGCTCAAAAGTCCTATCTTTACCATACCTCTCATAAAATAATATTGCTATAAAATAAGTAAATGGATATATAACAGCACTAGCAGTAGCTATCAAACCTCCAAATTCTATAATTCTATTTGATAAAACATAACATGTAGTATAACATGTAACAAATAGAAACATAATAAATACATAATAAAAACTCTTTTCCCTTTTCATTACTTTCCCTCCTAGTATTGATTATAAAGGAAATAAATAAATAAAACAAGAACTTATTATAAAAAATTAACACTGTGTGTAAAATTTGACTTATTACCTAAAAAGTAGTATAATATGAAACACTTTTTACAAGTATTAAGAGGTGAAATTATGATAAAAAAAGGTAAAATTCAAAAAGAAAATATTAGAACTATATATTTTAAAATAAAAAAAGAGTCAAAAGAAAAAGGATGTACTGAAGAAGAAACTAAATCTTTACTATTAAAATTTCTTTCAGAAGAAGATATAAAAGAATGCGAAAGAATAAATCTTAATCATGTTGAAGATTTATTTAACTCAAGATTAGAAGAATTAAATAAAATAAAAAATAAAGTAAATATTCTAGCAGCTGTTATGGATTATAATCATTATCTATGTATGACTGATTTTAATCCTAATATGACTAAAGGTAAATATGATAAAATAAATAGTATTTATGATGCATTAGTAGAATCAGGTATGAAAAGTACTGAAATAATTGAAAGCTTAAAAGAATATTTAACTAGTGAAGATATTGAAACTTTAATAAAGTATGTTGAAGTAGAAGAAAACATGGATATTTATGAAGAATATATAGAATTATCAGAAAGAATTAAACTTGATGAAAATAAAGGGCATAGAGTAAGAAAATTTGCAAAATCTTGGAAACTATAAGCCTTTTTTTCTTATGTAAATTATGTTAAACTAATATTGGTGGTAAGAAATGAACAAAAAACAAATTAGAAATTTTAGTATAATTGCCCATATAGATCATGGCAAAAGCACTATTGCAGATAGAATACTTGAACTTACTGGGGCTATAGATAAAAGAGATATGAAAGCTCAAGCACTTGATACTATGGAACTTGAAAGAGAAAGAGGTATTACTATAAAACTTAATGCAGTATCTTTAAAGTATATTAGTAATGATGAAGAATATCTTTATAACTTAATAGATACACCAGGACATGTAGATTTTACTTATGAAGTAAGTAGATCACTAGCAGCCTGTGAAGGTGCTATTTTAGTAGTAGATGCAACCCAAGGAATAGAAGCCCAAACACTTGCAAATTTATACCTTGCTATGGATAATAATTTAGAGATAATACCTATTATTAATAAAATAGATTTACCTAATGCAGAACCTGATAGAGTAATAAATGAAATAGTAGATACTCTAGGATTTAATAAAGAAGATATAATTTTATGCTCTGCAAAAGAGGGGATAGGTATAGATAAATTATTAGAAAAAGTAAAAGATGTTGTACCAGCCCCAAAAGATATATATGAAACAGATGAATTAAGTGCTCTTATATTTGATAGTTATTTTGATCCATATAAAGGCGTAGTCTAATAAATTAGAGAAATGAATGTTAGTAAAAACAGGAGCAACTTATGAAGTAATATCACTCGGAGTCCATACCCCAAAAGAAGTACAAAAAAAACAATTAAATTCCGGAGAAGTAGGCTTTTTAACAGCATCCATCAAAAGTATAAGCGATGTTAGAGTTGGAGATACTATAACTCATCAAAACAAGCCATGTAAAGAAGCATTATCAGGATACAAAGAAATAAAACCATTTGTTTACTGTGGTCTATACCCAATAGATTCAAAAAAATACGAAGACTTAAAAGAAGCCTTAGAAAAACTAAAATTAAACGATGCATCACTTGAATACACTCCTGAAGTTTCTAAAGCATTAGGATTTGGTTTTAGATGTGGTTTCCTAGGACTTTTACATATGGATATAACAAGAGAGAGAATAGAAAGAGAATTCAAAATAGATATGATAGCAACTTCTCCCTCAGTAATATATGAAGTTACTAAAACAAATGGAGAAACATTAAAAGTAGATAGTCCCTCAAAAATGCCAGAAAAAGTAAATATAAAACAAATAACGGAACCCTATATAAAAGCATCAATATTCTCACCAGAAAAATACATAGGACCTATAATGGAACTATGTCAAAGCAAAAGAGGTACATACTTAGGACTAGAATACATAGATAAAACTAGAGTAAATATAATATATGAACTTCCTCTTTCAGAAATAGTATACGATTTCTTTAATAAATTAAAAAGTGCTACCAAAGGATATGCCTCATTTGACTATGAAGTAATCGGAGATAAACCAAGTGATCTCGTAAAAATGGATATTCTCTTAAACGGAGAAGTAGTAGATGCTTTATCAATAATAGTACACAAAGACTTCGCTTATCAAAGAGGAAAAACCATAACAGAAAACCTAAAAAAAATAATACCAAGACAAATGTTTGAAGTCCCAGTACAAGCTGCTATAGGAAATAAAGTAATAGCAAGAGAAACCGTAAAAGCAATGAGAAAAGATGTACTTGCCAAATGTTATGGTGGGGACGTATCAAGAAAAAGAAAACTTTTAGAAAAACAAAAAGAAGGTAAAAAGAAAATGAAAACAATAGGTTCAGTAGAACTACCAAGCGAAGCATTCCTATCAATATTAAAAGTAGATGAAGACTAAGGAGAATTAAAATGATAAACGATGAAAAAGAACAAATAATTATTAATAGAATAAAAAATACAATAGAACTATTCTTTGAAAATAATTGCAGTATTAGTGATAAAGATCTAGCAGAAGTCCTAACCCTAAATGGTATAAAAACATCAAGTAGTACAGTAGGAAGAGATTTAACATCAGAAAAAGCAGAAGCCCTAGTAGGTACTGAAATAATAGAAAAAATAAAAGAATATAGACAAAAAAATAAAGAATTAGGACTTTCTAAAGGAGGACAACACTCAGTATTTAACAATAACATAGAAAGAGATGAAAATGGAAAATTTACAGGAAGTAAACCAAGAAAATAATATAAAATCATGTTATATACACATACCATTTTGTAAAAACATTTGCACATATTGCGATTTCTGTAAAATGTACTATAACAAAAACCTAGTAGACAAATACCTAAAAGCCTTAGATAAAGAAATAAAAAAAATATACAAAAAAGAAAAACTAAATACACTATATATCGGTGGAGGAACCCCATCATGTTTAGATAAAGAAAACCTAAATAAACTATTTTCTATTATAAATAAACTTAACTTAGAAAATAATATAGAATTTACTTTTGAATGTAATATAAATGATATAAATAAAGAACTATTATTATTCTTAAAACAAAACAAAGTAAATAGATTATCACTAGGAGTCCAATCATTTAATAATAAAATATTAAACTTATTAGGAAGAGATTACAATAGTAATATTATAGAAAATAAAATAAATCTAGCTAAAAAGTATTTTAATAATATAAACATAGATCTAATATATGGAATAAATAATCAAAGCTTAAATGATATAAAAGAAGAACTAAATAAATTTATAAAACTTGATGTAAATCATATATCAATATATAGTTTAATACTAGAAAATAATACTATTCTAAAGATAAATAATTATAAAGAATTAGATGAAGACTTAAATAGAGAAATGTATGATTACATAGTAGAGTTTTTAGAAAATAATAATTATAAACAATATGAAATAAGTAATTTTTCTAAAAAAGGATATGAGTCAAAACATAATTTAACATACTGGAACAACAATAAGTATTATGGCTTTGGACTAGGAGCATCTGGCTATATAGATAATTTTAGATACACTAATACAAAAAGCTTAACTAAATATATAAAAAATGAATTTATCTATGAAAAAGAAATAATAAATAAAAAAATAGATATGGAAAATTATATGATACTAGGACTAAGAAAAATAAAAGGAGTATCAAAAAAAGAGTTTAAAAAAAGATATAACAAAGAAATACAAGAAGTTTTTAATATAAATAATTTAGAAGAAAAAGGGGATTATTATTATATAAGAAAGGATAACATTTATATATCTAATTATATTTTAGAAGACTTTATAAATGTTTAAAAAAATTATGGAAAAAGTATATTTAAAAAATGAAAATAGTAATCCAAATGCAATATATATTTATTTAAAAGATACAAGTAATAAAGAATTTGTAATATTAAAAGAAATAGATACTATAACAGATAAAATAGATATATTATTAGAAGACAAAGATAGTTTTGTAAGAAACTATTATAATATAAAAAGACTAATAAATGATAATAACTTAGTAAATAGTTCAGGTTATTATAAGGACATGACAATAGTTGAAAAGGCTATGTATGAAACATTTGAAGTATTATATAGGGATAATAACTATGAATTATTATATGATTTATGTTCAGATAGATATTTAGTGAATAGATGCTCTTATGATAAGAATAGTTTTGTAAAAACAGGTGCTAAAGATAAAAAGCTAAAAAGAATAAAGTAACTATTGTTGTTTTATTATATAATTAATTTTAAAAAATAGATTAAGAAACAACAAATAAAAATATAAAAAGTAATAAATTTCTTAAAAAACTTTGAAATTAGAGATTTCAGAGTTTTTTATA
>CAZBFY010000038.1:0-8483 GCA_964491445.1 uncultured Mycoplasma sp. | reverse complement strand
ATTTAAATATTGCATATGCAGAATATCAAAATCAGTCATAAAGTTTAACACAACTAATTAATAAAAAAAGATAATATTTTATACACAAACTAAATTAAAGATTTAAAAAATATTATCTTTTCTAACACTTCAAATAACACAACCATAAATAAATAATAAACATAAAATACTCTAGAGGTGATTATTATAAACGATAAAATTAAACAAGCTATAAAAAACCAAACAATAACCAATAAACTATATACAATGGGTATATACCCTATTATTGGTCCAAAAGGAGAAAAAGGAGATAGTTTAAAAATTTTAGCAAGTTATGATACTTATGAAGAATTTATTAAAGAACACCCAGAGGGAAATTCTGGAGACTGTTATATAATAGATGGAAATTTATATATTTGGAACATGGATAAAAAAACATGGGAAACTGGAGGAAGCATACAAGGTCCTACTGGCCCATCTGAACAAATTGAAATAGGAAGTACTACTACAGGAGATGAAAATACAGAAGCCAAAGTAACAGACACTTTTGATGGAATAAAACATACCCTTGATTTTGTTATTCCTAAAGGCACAAAAGGTGATCAAGGAGAACAAGGTATTCAAGGCCCTATTGGCCCTCAAGGTCCCCAAGGTGAACAAGGTGAACAAGGTGAACAAGGTCCAAAAGGTGAACAAGGAGACAAAGGCACTATGGGACCTACCTCTTACGCAGCCATTTTATTTGCAAGCTATATGGACACAACCTCAAGTGGCGTTGCAAAAATAGGACCCATGAGAAACATCCCAGGAATTGATAACTACTACTTCGAAGTTCCAAACAATACAACTATAAATGTAAAAAGAACATGCATATGCGAAATAACCCTATGTGGAAGAATATCCGGAGTAACCCCTACTGAAGGAGCATCATTCAAACTAGTAGACTCAACAAAGGGACAAACAGTAAACGATTTAATCTTTGAACTTAATGCCGGAGAAACTAAAGACATGGACTTCTCAGAAACAAATTTAGTAGACATTATAGGACCCACTACTCTACAACTAGTAACAACATCAGATTCCCAAAATATAAAATTTTCATATATGAATTTACTAATGAAATGCTATAACATTTAAAGAGAAAATCTCTTTTTTTATATGAAATAATTATTTACAAAAATAAACAAAACATAAAATAAAACAAAGGAATGTGATTTTATGCAAATAATTAATAATAAAACAGTAAAAGTTTTTGATGAAACAGAATTAAAACAAGTACTAGAAAATACTAATGACTATCAATATATATACTTTGGAAATAGTATTACCCTAACTTCAGGTATTAACATAAACGAAAACAAAGAAAAAATTATTATAGATGGTAACACATATACCCTAACTGGAGTAAACAGTACAGAACAAACAGATACTTTTATAGCCCATAAAAATAATAAAGAAATAGAAATGAAAAATATGACTATTAATTATACTAATACAAGTAGTGTTATCTACATACCAGAAGATAAATCTTATAATATAGTAACTACCTATAATAAAATAAACTTTACTGGTACAAAACTATCTTTTAACCCATATGGTTCAACTAAAATAATAGATTCTAATATTACTATAACTACAAATAATAACATAGCAGGACAAGAAGTATGTACAACAACTAGATTAATTATCGGAGGAAATACTACTATTACAAATGAAACTACAAACTACTCTTTATTTAATTTTAAAAATAATGCCAGTCCATCAGTAATATTCTTATGTAAAAGCAATATTATCTTAACTATAGAGAAAAAAGACTTTATGACAGGAACAAACAAACTAAACTTTACTATACTTCATGATACAGTAGTAGAACTCATAACAGGCAATGGTTTTTCTAACAACCCAGTATATGGCACTAATAATGTTTTAATCGAAGAAAGAGCAACATTTAACTTTATAGAAAAAAATCATCACAGAGTACCAATGTGGTCTGTATTTGGATCAATTACAATGAAAGAAGACTCATCTTTAGAAATAATAAATACCTACGAGCAAACTCCAGATGATAACTATAATATATTCTTCAAAGGATCAAATCAAAATATAACACTAGAAAACCCAAATAAAGTAGTAATGTACTCAAAAAATGCAAATGTTATACATACCACTAATAATGTTACCTTTAATATAAAAGCAAAAAGAATTAATATGTGGCCTAGTTCTACTACATTTACAAATGCCGGAGATATTAATAATATACCAGACTTCTCATGGTATAAAGAGAATGATTTATTTGAACTAAATGGTACTACTATAACAAGTAATAACCTAACAGAAGAAGAAATACTAAACCTACCCGACTTATCAAACTTTAACTTAAAAGCAAACAAACAATTCTCTATAGGAAACATAAACTCAAATATCCATCAAATAAACAGTACAAAAAACACCATAAGTGGCCATACTGTAGGAAATGCTGATATACTAATAAAATATAATAGCACTAATGAAATAATTACAGCACAAAGCGATGGACTATTTGAATATCAATTACAAACTCCAATTAACGATAATACAGAAGTACAAATAACTATTAATATACCAAATAGCTTTATCTATGAAACAAGAAAAATTATAACCCCTTACAACGGAGAATTATCTATACTAAACAAAATACCAATAATTGAATTTGAACTAACACCAATAAGCAATAATCAAATTATCCTACCAAAAAAAGAAGAATTTAAAATAGAAGTCATAGACAGTAGAGAAACAAAAACAAACTGGAAACTATATGCCCATATAACACAACACTTAACATCACAAAATGGTTTCATCCTAGAAAATGCCCTAATATTTAAAAAAACTAACAATGAAATTATTGTTCTAGATGATAATCCATCATTAATATATCAAGAAGAAAATAACCAAGCAACAAAAAAAGTAGTTACTTGGTCAAAAGAAAAAGGTCCCTTAATAGACATAACAAATAATGGTTTAGAAATAAATGAAGAATACTTTTCATACATATACATAAAACTAGAAGAATAATAAAACTATTTAAGAAACTATAATAAGACGAGTAGAACCATTTCTACTAGGATAACCAAAACTATTACCTGAACTAAAAATACCTGCAATAGAACCATTATCAAAATCACCACCACGACAAAACCAAGAAGCAGAAGAATATATAATATTTAAAGAATCACCATACCAACCATTAGAACCAGCATATACTTCTTTTATAGCATCACCAAGCTTAGTCTTTATTCTTAAAGAAGCACTAGAACCAAAACTATATTTATCTATATATTTATTATCTGGATATGCATATGAACCAGTATAAGAAGTATAATTACCAGAATTATATAACAAACCAGTATATCCAGAATTATCAGTTAAACTACTACCACTTATCAATGATTCTCCATCAGAACTTACCATATTCCCAACAACATAATCCCATGCTCCTCCGCTCATATCATATACACCATATATATTCTTAGTACTAGAAGCTATCTTACTAATATCTTTAGTAGAGCTTTTTTTATTAGTACCATATTCAAGTAAATACCCATCATATGTATAATATCCATATGAATTATATTGATCTGCCAAACTTTGATTAGTATATGTACCATTTATCGGAGTAGAGCCTCCAACATTTCCACCACTTCTTCCAGTATAATAACTAGAACTATTATTAATATAAACCTCAGAACAATTACCATTATTACAAGTTCCATACTTTGAATTGGATAAAAGTACAACAGCACCCCACTCACTATTCTTTATCACATGAGTATCTATACTATTATCAAAACCATATATATTATTACTATCATTCATTGCCATTATACTTGTTTCATACGTCCCCACTGATGCATATCTATAAGACATAACATCAGGTTTTACAAACAAATTTTTTCCTAACTCATTACAATTATCCTCACTTGCATACTCATAACATGCATCACTAGTAGAAACACTTACTTCAAATTTACCCATCCAAAAACCTGATATTTCCTCATTTCCAAAAGTAAACGCCGGATGAGTATACATCCTATTATTACAAGTACTATTAGTACACAAAGTATTATCAATCTTACATACCTCTGAGGCACTACCATCAGTTCCAGATAAAGAATCAACGCATGTAATATCACCAGTCTTATTTACCCCATCTTCCCATACTATTTCTACCTCCCGAGAAGAACTTCCTACAGTACCATTCATATTATAATTCCATACCTTATACTTAAATCTTGGTATCCACACTTGCATTGTTAGTATATCATCCTTATCTATTTCCGTTCCTAAACTTGCATTTAAATAATTACTCCTAGTACTACTACTTACAGTAACACTATTTGCCCACATCTTATTATCATAATCATACCACTGATAATTCTTTCTTGTATTAGTACTATCAGCTTTTCTCCATACATTTCCATCATAATATACTGGTATCATACTTTGACTATCAAGCTCTGGCTCACTAGCACCACTCGTATCCAAATCACGCATTCTTTTACTACTTACTCCAATTTTAAACTTATACTCAAGCTTCGTATTCTCATCCCAATTAAATGCATTAACACTATTATCTATCCATAACCTTAATTTATACTTATTAGTTATTTCAGTCCTTGTATCACTATGTTTATTAATTGTAGTATATAATACATAATCATTCAAATCACTAACTCTAGTAGGACTCACTATCTCATTATTATTATAATCTGTTAAATATACTTTTATCTCACTATCATCCAATTCAGTATATCCAGTATCCACTATTAACTTTTCTATTTTTATGTCATACATCATATATATATAACTATCTGCTCTAGTAATTACAGCAAAATCAAAAGTATCTGTTTGTTTCTTACCAATTTTATCAGGCATAGGAAATACATTCTTCAAATCGATTACATCAGAGTTTGATTCTAGTAATTTTAATTCTAAAGAATTTGTTGTTAAACTACTAAAGTTCCCTAAAAAACTAAATTTAAAAACCCCATAACCAGCTCCAACAACTAAAACTAGTAATACAATTACTAGTCCATACAACAAAACAAAACATCTTTTACCTCTAGAAGTCTTAGTTATTATATCTTTAACTCTAGAAAAAAACTTACTAGCAAACTTCATAACTATTCTCCTAACTCATCAAATAATTAATTATATCCTTAGCATCTATCCCCATAAACATTACTATTAAGAAAGCACCTACTATAAAAGGTCCAAAAGGTATTATCTTATCCTTATTCTTAATAAGTAAATAAACAGAGCCCGGAAGAGCAAGTAAAGCTCCAAGTGAAAGAGAAAAAACAGAAACCAAAGGCTTAACAGTCATACCAAGTACACCCATTAACTTTATATCTCCTCCCCCTAAACTCTCTTCTTTAAATAAAACATTACCAAACTTCATTAAAGCATACATAAGTAAAAACATAATTAAACCATATAAAACAAAAGTACAAGCATCTAATAAACCCTTTGTTATAATATTATATATAAATACACTTATCCCAAAAAATACTAAAACACTATCAGGTATTATATAATAATTTAAATCAGTTACAACAATTACAATAAACAAAGAACATATAAGCAAAGAATATATAATCTCAGGACTTAAACCATAAACATAATAACTAAGAGCAAACAAAACCCCAGTTAAAAACTCCATAACAGGATACATAACACTTATTTTCTCTTTACAACTCTTACACTTACCCCTTAAAAATATATAAGAAAACACTGGTATTAACTCATAAAACTTTAACCTATGACCACAACTAGTACAATGACTAGGAGGATAAACTAAACTTTCTTTCTTACATAATCTAAGTCCTACTACATTATAAAACGATCCAAACACTAATCCAAAAACAAAGAATACTATTAAATAAAATATATCAATAAACTCCATACAAAACCCTATAACACAGCATCATACATACCAAACATAGGTATAACTACTGAAACAACTATAATACCTACTATTATAGCAATAAATATAATAAGTAATGGTTCAATAAAAGTATTTATTCTTTTAACTAAATTAGCATGTAAATCTTGATAATAATTAGCAACATAACTCATCATCATAGGAAGTCTACCAGTATTCTCACCAGTAACAAGCATCTCATAAGCTACTACTGGAAAAGCCCACTTATCCTCAAAAGCATCACTAATCTTAGCACCCTTAGAAAGATACTCCAAAGACTCATTTATTATATCTTTAAACACTTCATTGTTAGATACAGAACTAAGTATAGTCATAGAATCTGTTATAAACACATTATGATTCAAAAGAGATGCAAATGTCTTAGTAAACATAGCAACTTCTCTATATATAATAATTTTACCAAAACCAGGTAACTTCATAGCAATAGTCTGCATAGTCTTTCTAAACCCTTTTACATACTTAAACAATAAGATAAAACCAACAACAAGTACTAAAAGAACTCCAATTATAATAAACTTATTACCAGTAAGAAAAGCACTAGAAGCTAACACTATCTTAGTAATAACAGGAAGTTCCACATTTTGAGACTGAAATATAGAAACAAAACTTGGAATAACATAAGTAAGTATAAAAACTAAAACACATATAGCAAATATCATCAATATAGATGGATATATCATAGAACTAACCGCAGCTTTTCTAGTCCTATCAATAGACTCATAATAATCACACATATCATCAAGTATCTCAGGTAAATCTCCAGTAAGTTCAGCAGTCTTAACCATGTTAATTAATAAAGGTGGAAAAGTACTTCCTTGAGAACTTAATGCACTAGAAAAATTCTCACCTTTACTAAGCTCATAAATTATATTAGAAAAAACTCTCTTTTTCTCAGGTTTAGTAGACTGTTTTTCCAATATTCTTACAGAATCTATCAAAGGAATACCAGCCTTTAAATAAGTAGATAACTGAGTAAGTAAAAAAGACAAATCAGCATAACTAAGCTTATTACCACCTATACTCATACTTAATACTGAATTCTGAGCTTCAATTTTTATAATCTTATTACCATCATTTTCAAGATAAGAAATAACTTCAGCTTGAGTATAAGCATCTAAATAACCAATTACTTTTCTACCCTTTTGATTCTCTACTTTATACTTAAACTTAACTTTTTTACTTCTTAATGTATCAGCCTTTAAACCATCTTTAGTAGAAGTAAGTACTTTCTCTACAGGTGGTTCATTATTAAAACCCCCAGCTTGATTATTAGGATATTCTGTTTGAGTATTTTGATTCATATTTTGTTCATCCATAAGTTACACCTCCGTATATTTTCATATTAATTTTACCCTACTTCTTAAAGATAGTCAATTAATAATTAATAATTAATTCTTTAAAAAACACAAAAGATTAAATAACCAACTTCACAAAAAGAAATTTAGTATTTAATCTATTTTTATACAATAAAGCCCATTAAGAAGATGCTAAAGTGAATGATTTACCACTAATAGGTTCTGCATAAACACTACTAGATGAACCATACCATTTAGAAGTTGTATTAGTTAGTGAGCCTGTTGTACTAGGTATTGTTACAGACCATGTTATAGAATATTCGCCTGCACCCCTAAACATATTACTCATATCGGTTACACTTGATGTATCCCAACCTGATAAATCTAATTTAAAACTCCATGCAACATAACCTGTTTGCCTAAACATATCATTCATATTTGTTACTTTTGATGTATTCCAACCGGACAAGTTTAAACTAACAGTGGAGGCTTGAATCCCCATATCTTCAAACATTAACTCCATATTTGTTACACTTGATGTATCCCAGTTTGATAAATTTAAGTTTAAGTTTAAGTTTTCTGCATCTCTACCTACTGATTTAAACATACCTCTCATACTTGTTACTTTTGATGTATCCCAATTTGATAAATCTAAATTAAAGGTTGTAGCACTTTGACCTGCAGAACAAAACATATCACTCATATCTGTTACACTTGATGTATCCCAATTTGATAAGTCTCCTATATCCCACGTTGTGGCCCTATTGCCTGCTTGACAAAACATATAACTCATATTTGTTACACTTGATGTATCCCAATTTGATAAATTTCCTATATCCCACGTTGTGGCCCTATAGCCTGCTTGACAAAACATATAGCTCATATCTGTTACACTTGATGTATCTAAATTATCAAAGTCTCCTCTTTTCATATTAGCTAAGTTATAAAACCAATATGCTGTCTTTACTGGACTTATTTTTTGTCCTATTTCTACATTTGTTATTTGTGTTCTTTCGTTTTTCCATGGTTGCTCACTACCATCCGTTAAAGCATATGAATTACTATTACTCATAGCTTCATATTCATACTCTACTAATCCATGTGTTTTTATATTTGAATTTCTTGCAATAGCTCCATCTTCATTTATTATAAGTGTTCCATCTTCATATAATGTTGTTATTGTATCTACAAATTTTACTGTACATGTTGTATCACTTGATACATTTGAT
>CAZBFY010000037.1:0-8542 GCA_964491445.1 uncultured Mycoplasma sp. | reverse complement strand
ATTGGTTTTATGACTTAACTAATATGAAAGAAGGAGACTTTACTAATTTAGATACATCAAGTGTAACAAATATGAGTTATATGTTTACTCAAGCAGGCTATAGTGCCACAACTTTTGAACTTATAGGGCTTAATAGTTGGGATACCTCAAGTGTAACAAGTATGTATCTTATGTTTTATGGTGCAGGCTATAATGCTACAACATGGACTATAGGAGATTTATCAAGTTGGAATACCTCAAGTGTAACTGATATGAGTCAGATGTTTAATGATGCAGGCTATAATGCTACAACATGGACTATAGGAGATTTATCAAATTGGGATACCTCAAGTGTAACAAATATGAGTGATATGTTTTGTTCTGCAGGTCAAAGTGCTACAACCTTTAGTTTGAATTTATCAAATTGGGATACTTCAAATGTAGAAAGTATGTCTTATATGTTTAGGTGGGCAGGCGAAAGTGCCGCAACCTTTAATTTAGATTTATCAGGATGGGATACATCAAGTGTAACAGATATGAGTAATATGTTTTCTAATGCAGGAAGAAATGCTACAACATGGTCTGTAACAATACCCAGTACAACTGGAACACTAATTAACACAACTTCTAAATGGTATGGTTCATCTAGTAGTGTTTATGCTTCTCCTTCTAGTGGTAAATCCTTTACTTTAGCAAGCTAATAAAAAAGTAAGTTATACTATATACTTAGTATTCTTACTTTTTAATTTTATCTATCTAACAAAAATCAATAATATTTATAGTATTTACAAATTTATTTTCTACGTAATCACTTAATTTTTTTAGCATCAGTTATATCACTATAGTATATAAATTCAAAATTAATATAAATAATTTGTTCTTCTTTTAATTTATTTCTTTTAACTCCTCCATAATTTGTGTTAAAATCATCAATTTACTACATCTTCTTATTCTTGTTATAACCTTTATTAAATCTTTATCATAAAATAGATACATTTCTTTTAGATATTTTGTTTAATAAACCTAATTTTTCTTAGTTAAATTTAGTATTATACCTATACTTATCATACTAATAAGTAAACTACTACCTCCATAAGAAATAAAAGGAAGTGTAACCCCAGTAACAGGTATTAAACCAATTACTACAGATAAATTAAGTATAGATTGAAATATTATCTGAAAACCAAGACCAAAAATAACAAATTTCTTAAATAAATCATTTTCTTCCAAAGCAAGTTTTATAATAATAAATATTAATAAAGCAAATAAAGTTACTAAAACAAAAGCTCCAACTATTCCAAACTCCTCACATATAATAGAAAATATAAAATCTGTCTGAGGCTCTGGTAAGTAAAAATGTTTTTGTCTTGAATTTAAAAAACCAAATCCTAATAAACCACCAGGACCAATAGCATACAAACTCTGTATTATTTGAAAACCACTACCTAAAGGATCCTTCCATGGATTTATAAAAGATATTATTCTATCTAATCTATAAGGTGCTATTAAAATAAGAACACTAGCACCACATACTCCTAAAAGTCCTAATATAACAAAATATTTACTTTTAACACCAGAAATATATAACAAAGCTACAATAGACATAACAAGAATTACACCCGTACCAAAATCAGGCTGAAGCATAATCAAAAGAAAAGCAGAACCAGTAAGCATAAGAACAGGAAAAATACCTTTTATACTTTTATATGCTTTTTTATTCATACTTAAAAACTTAGAACAAGAAATAATCAAAGCAAGTTTCATAGCTTCACTAGGCTGAACCCCAAAAGCCCCAATTCCAAACCAGCTCCTAGAACCATTTCTAATAACCCCAACCCCAGGTATCAAAACAAGAATAAGCAAACAAAACGCTATTAAAATAAAAACTTTTGAATTTTTATAAAAAAAAGATGAATCAAGTTTTAAAAGAATATATATAAGACAAAAACCAATAACAATAAAAATAAACTGTTGCTTAACATACTTTAAACTATCATCAAACTTATAAGAAGCCCATATATAAGAAGATGAATATATCATAATAAGCCCAATAGCAATTAAAAAACTCATAGTAACAAACAAAAGTAATCTTTTATTTTTAAGCATATAATCACCCATTTAATAATATGAGTAAATACCATAATTATTTTTTTAATTAAATAGTTTAATAAAGATTATTAGATATTTTCTTGAAAAACCCATTATTTTGTTCTATACTTATAATGTGATTTTTATGAATATATATAATTTAACTTTAAAACAATTAGAAAACTATTTTTTAGAACTTGGAGAAAAGAAGTACCGAGCTTCTCAAGTTTTTTATTGGCTTTATGAAAAAAGAGTCTTATCATTTGATGAAATGTCTAATCTAAGTAAAACTTTAATCACTAAACTAAAAGAAGATTTTATTTTAGAAAGACTAAGCATTGTAAAAGAAGAACATGATAAAGATGTAAGTAAATTTCTTTTTAAATTATCTGATAACGAACACATAGAAAGTGTTTTAATGTATCATGATTATGGACTAAGTCTATGTATTTCAAGCCAAGTAGGGTGTAATATGGGATGTGCTTTTTGTGAAAGTGGAAGAAGAAAAAAAGTACGTAATCTTCTTACTAGTGAAATGTTACTTCAAATAATAGGTATAGAAGAAATTATAAAAAAACGCATTACTCATATTGTTATTATGGGAATAGGAGAACCTTTTGATAATTATGATAACCTTGTATCATTCATAGATAATGCAAATAATCATAAAGGATTATGTATAGGATCACGTCATATAACAGTATCAACCTGTGGAATAGTGCCTAAAATATATGAATTTTCTCTCCTGCCATATCAAGTTAATCTTGCAATAAGCTTACATGCTTCAAATAACAAATTAAGAGAAAAAATAATGCCTATTAACAAAGTATATCCTCTAGAAGAACTAATAAAAGCAGTAAAAGATTATATAAATAAAACAGGAAGAAGGGTAACTTTTGAATATATATTATTATCGGGAATAAACGATTCTGAAAAAGATGCAAAAGCACTAGCTAAGCTAATTAAAGGAATGAATGCTTATATTAATTTAATTCCATATAATGAAAGTAGTAATATTATGTTTAAAAGGCCTAAAAATGATGACATAATGAAATTTTATGATATAATAAAAAAAGAGAAGATCAATGTAACAGTAAGAAGAGAATTTGGTTCTAAAATTTCTGCTGCATGTGGTCAGTTAAGATCAAAAAAGGAGGAATAAGATGGAAACATTTTATTTAACAGATACAGGTATTGTTCGTGATCATAATGAAGATAGTGTTATAATAGTAAAGAATAGTGATGATTCTATTTTAATGGCAGTAGCAGACGGTATGGGTGGTCATAGAGCAGGAGAAGTCGCATCTTCTATAGCAATTACATATCTTAGTAATCGTTTTATGGAAAGCTTTTTTAAGATGAATAAAGCATCCGCAGTAGAATGGATAAAAAATACTGTAAACGAAATAAATGGACAAATATTCAAATACACAGAAGAAAATCCAGAAAGTAAAGGGATGGGGACTACTTTAGTTATGACTATTATTACTAAAGAATACATATTATTCGGTAATATAGGAGATTCATCTGGCTTTGTTATGAAAGATAATAAAATACATAAAGTAACACGCGATCATACATTAGTAAATTTACTTTTAGATGCTGGAGAACTAACAGAAGAAGAAGCTAAAAATCATCCGAAAAAGAATATACTTATGAATGCACTTGGTATAAACGATCCAATAGAAATAGATGTATTTGACTGTAATATGGATATAAATGAAATATTACTTTGTTCAGATGGACTTACAACAATGATAAGTGAAGAACAAATAGAAAAAGTACTTTTAGAAGAATTAAGTATAGAAGAAAAAGTATTAAAACTAATAAAAAAAGCAAATAACAGGGGAGGAAGCGACAATATTTCAGTTGCATATTTAGTAAAGAATAAAGAGGAGTGTGACTGTCTATGATAGTAAAGGGGCAAAAAGTTAATTCAAGATATGAAATTATCAAAACTATTGGTGAAGGTGGTATGGCTAATGTTTATTTAGCAAGAGATATTATATTAGATAGAAATGTAGCAATAAAAGTATTACGTGGAGACCTAGCATCAGATGAAAAATTCGTAAGACGTTTTCAAAGAGAAGCTCTATCAGCTTCAAGTCTTTCACATCCTAATATAGTAGAAATATACGATGTAGGAGAAGACGATGGAGATTATTACATTGTTATGGAGTATGTTGATGGAAAAAATTTAAAACAACTTCTAAAAAAGAGAGAAAAACTAACTGCAGCAGAAGTCGTAGATATTATGCTACAAATAACAAGTGCCATGGGAGTAGCACACGATAGTCTAATCATCCATAGAGACTTAAAACCACAAAATATACTAATAAAAGACGATGGAGAAGTAAAAATAACAGACTTTGGTATAGCAATGGCCCTTAATGCAACACAACTTACTCAAACAAACTCTGCAATGGGCTCAGTTCATTACTTTCCACCAGAACAAGCAAACGGAAAAGGTTCAAGCCTAAAAAGCGATGTATATTCACTAGGAATAATGATGTACGAACTATTAACCGGTGTACTTCCTTTTAGAGGAGATAACGCTGTTGAAATAGCATTAAAACATCTAAAAGAACCAGTTCCATCAATAAGAAATGAACTACCAGAACTGCCACAAAGTATCGAAAACATCATTATTAAAGCAACAGCCAAAAACCCAAAAAATAGATATGCTAACGCAAATGAAATGCACGATGACCTAATAACATCATTAAATAGAGAAAGAGAAAACGAACCATTAATTACTCTAAAATATGATGAAGGAATCGATGAAGAACCTATCGTAGTAGACAAAGAAAACGTAGATGAAGGTATAGTAAGAGAAATAAAAGATGACAAAAAACCAAAAAACAAAAAAATAATAATACTAGCATCAGTATTCGGAGGTTTAATAGTTCTAACATTATTTGCTCTACTAATATTACCTATGATTACTAAAGTACCAGAAGTAACTATTCCAGATGTTTCTAATCTAACAGTAGAAGAAGCAACAAAAAAACTAGAGAAATCAAAACTTGAAGTAAGTGCCAAAGTAGAAGAAGAAACCTCAGACAAAATAGAAAAAGGTAAAGTAATAGAAACTAACCCTAAAATAGGAAAAAGCGTAAAAGAAGGAACAGAAATAACACTTACAATATCAAAAGGAATAGATAAAATAAAAATAGAAGACTATACTGGAGAAAACTATATAAAAATAGAAACACAACTAGAACTAAAAGGTTTAAAAGTAAATATAGAAAAACAAACACCAACTACAACCATAAGTGATGACGAATCACAAAACATAATAGGACAATCAATAAAACCAGGTGAAGAGGTAGAAAAAAATACCGAAATAACCCTTTATATACCAAATATAGTAAAATATTATCCAGACATGGTAAGTGAAGGCTGGACTTTAAGAGAAGCAAGAAACTGGGCAAATGAAAACAACATAAAACTAACTGTTAAATATGAAGAAACAGATAAATATGACGAAGGACTAGTAATAAAACAGTCAAAAAACTCTAGTAATGTATTAACAAACGGAGATAAACTAACAATAACAATATCAAAAGAAAAAGAAGAAGAACAACCAGAAGAACCAACAACCCCAGAAGTTAATAATAATAAAACAAACACAGAACCAACAACTCAAGAAAAACAAAACTAGGAGAACACTATGAAAGGTCAAATAATAAAAATAATAAGCAATGATTACTTCGTATCATATCAAAACAAAGAATATATATGTAAAGCAAGAGGAAAATTCAAAAACGATAAAACAACTCTAAAAGTCGGAGACTATTGTATCTTTAATGAAAAAGAAAAAATAATAACAAAAATACTACCTAGAAAAAACACCCTAGAAAGACCAAGTGTTAGCAATATAGATGAAGCCTTTATAATAACAAGTTTAAAAAAACCAGACTTCTCTAGTAACTTATTAGATAAATTACTAGTAGTATGTGAAATAAATGGCATAATACCAATAATATGTCTAACAAAAAAAGATCTATTAACAAATAATGAATGGAAAAATCTAAAAAAAGATATAAAATATTATAAAAAATTAGGTTATAAAGTAATATATAACACAAATATCTTTAAAATAAAAAGAATGTTTAAAAACAAAACAATAGTCTTCACTGGACAAACAGGTTCAGGAAAATCAACTCTAATGAATAAATTAGATAAAAACCTAAACTTCGAAACAAACGAAATATCAGAAGCCCTAGGAAGAGGAAAACATACTACAAGATACGTAACACTAGTTAATATCCTAAAAGGAAAAGTATTAGATACCCCAGGCTTCTCAGCCCTTGATTTATCTATATATAAAGATGAAGACATAAAAAGTTCATTCATAGAATTCAGTAAATATAATTGCAAATACAAAAACTGCATGCACCTAAACGAAAAAGAATGCAAAGTAAAAAAAGAAGTAGGAAAAACAATATTAAAATCAAGATATGATAATTATAAAAAATTTATAGAAAAGAGGTAGAACATGAAACAAGTATCGACCTCCTTTTTAAAAGAAGGAGACTATAGTAAATACATAGAAATGTTAAATAGCTCAAATACTGATTATATACATTATGATGTAATGGATGGAATATTTGTAGATAATAAAAACTTAAATATAAAAGAATTAACAAAATACATAAATATGTCAAAAAAGAAAAACGACGTTCATCTAATGATAAAGAACCCAAAAAAGTATATAGAAACTCTATCAGTATTAAACGTAGACAATATTACTATTCATAGAGAAATACCAGATTATAAAGATATGATAAATCTAATAAAAAGCTATGGTATAAAACCAGGACTAGCTATAAATCCAGAAACAAAAGTAAGTGAAATAATAAACGATTTAAAAAATATATCACTAGTGCTAGTCATGGGAGTAATACCGGGCAAAAGTGGACAAGAATATATAAAAGATACAACAAATAAACTAAGAGAACTAAAAGAAATAAAACAAAAAAATAATCTAACATTTAAAATAAGTATAGATGGAGGAATAAAAGAAGAAGTATTACCATATATAAAAGATACAGACATAATAGTAAGTGCATCTTTTATATTAAATGATCTAAGTAATATAGATAAACTACATAACATATAAAAAAGCTACTTTTAATTAAGCAGCTTTTTTCATATTTCTAATTTCTTTAGCAGATAATTTAACCTTTTCCCCATTTTCTAAAGTAACAACTTGTAAATTAAGCTTTTGTTTTTTCTTAGTACTATTTAACGCATGAGAACGTAAGTTTTTAATATTAGGTTTTCTGTTTGATTCATTTCTTGCCATAATATCCCTCCTTTAATAAGCATTATAAATTTAACATAAAAAAGACTTTAAGTCAACTTTTTGTGAAACTTTTTTAAAACACCTTGCAAAAAACAACCATAATAGATTATACTTATATTGTAGTACATGATGAAAATATCAAAACCATTATTGAAAGGAGGTACAAACTATGAAAATGTGGAAATGGTTCTTCAGATGGTGGTAAGATAAAAAAATAGTGAAACTAGTGTAAAGCTAATTTCACTATTTTTACTTTTTACTTGAAAGAAAAACAATTTCTTCTTATAATAATATTATAGGGAGGTCTTGATATGAAAAATAAAAAAACAAAATGTATTAACGATAAAACTATATTTATTATATTAGTTTGGATATTATATATAATATGGATACTAAAATTTAGTTCCTTAGCAATAACAATTACTAATTTTATTATTCATTTATTATTTTTATGTATTGTTATCTTTATATTCAAAGATGATTTATTAAAAAACATAAAAGACCTAAACAAAGAAAAGAAAAAAGTATTAAAAATATTCTTATGCTTTCTAGCATTTTTAGCAGTAATGTTAATAAGTAATATTACCATATCATTATCATCAGAAATACTAGGTATAGATATTACAAGAGATTCATCAAGTGGTGCTATTGCAAAAGTATTTGAAAATACTCCATACGGAACATTATTTGCATGCTTTCTAACAATTATATTCTACCCAGTAGTAGAAGAACTCATTTTTAGAAAAAGCTTAAGACCTGCAATAAAAAATGGATGTTTATTTGTTATTATAACATCACTATTATCTTGGTACTTTCAAGTAACATTATTAAATCCAAGTATTAATGAATTTATACTAGCAATACAAACATTTCTAAACAGTATTTTTGCAGGAATAGTATACGTAAAAACTAATAATATTACATATACCATATCATCAAGAATGTTATTTAATACATTTATCTGTATAATGCAATTTAGTATATTAATACTAGGGTAAAGGAGGCATAAAGTATGATGCAGTTATTATCAAAAATATATTTTTCCGCGATTATTAATGAATCAGCATCAGCTTTAGCAGTAGTAAGTGATAATGATACATCAAGTAACTTAAACTACATAATCGGAGGACTAATACTAATAATAATAATTTTAGTAGGTAGTAC
>CAZBFY010000036.1:0-8668 GCA_964491445.1 uncultured Mycoplasma sp. | reverse complement strand
TGCAGCTCTTTCAGAAATTGCAAAAGTTCCGAATCCCATTAATGGAACTTTATCTCCTTTAACTAATGCTTCTGTAATAGTTGCAAGTGTTGCATCTACTGCTCTTCCAGCATCTGCTTTAGTAATACCAGCTTTTGCTGCTACTGATTCAATTAATTCTACTTTTTTCATTTTTTTACCTCCTATGTTTAATAAGCTAATTATTATGCTTACATATATAAGATACCATTTATTACTAGTAAAATCAAGCTATTTAAAGAAAAAAGTAAAATTTTTACATTAATAATTTATATTAAGATACTTTCTTTAATAAAAACCAATTACACTTATAAGCACAATAATCATTTATATAATTATCAAGTAAAGAAATATTATTGATACTATTACATTTTTTATTTTTTTTATCACAAAAACCTTTTAATCTAAGTTTATTATAAGTAATATCTCCAAAAACATAATCATAATCATTAAAATACTCTGTCATTAGTCTTTTTACTTCTTCATAGTCAAATACTTTATTTTCATCTTTTACTATAATATATTTTTTATCATTAATTATATATTCTTTCATAGTAACACCACCTATCTAATTATAACATACTTATATTAGTTATTCTATAGGAGTTGTTACTATTCCTGATGATTTACTTATAACATCTCCATAATATGTAGGTACTACTCCTTTAATTATTTTATATGAAATAGGAAAATCATTTTCTACTACTATTGTCTCTGATATAACAGGTAACATTACTTTTTGTTTAGATTCTACATGTAAGTACATTTCTATTAAACAGTTATTTATTCCATATTCAGTTATCTTAGTTTCTATACTTGTTGTAACAGATCCAATAGCTTCCATTCTAACTGGTATTTTAGGACCTTTACTATTTAATATAGGATTTTTAAATATAGAGCCTACTGGTATATAAAATGCTACTTTTGAGTTATTTCCTTTTCTTAAAGCATTTGATATGTTATCTGATACATTTTTTAAGAATAGATTTACTAAGTATGAGTCATAATCTATCATTTCTATTTCTCCAGAGGTATTTTTTGTTATTTTATATAAGTCTTTATTTTTAATCAATTTTAATGAGTCTTCAGTTATACCAGAGTCTGTTGCATAATCTATTATGTCTTTTGCTTTTCTTTCTGAATAATTTAAGTAGTAATAACTAGCATTTTTACTTACTAAGTATATAATAAATATAAGTATTATGATTAGTATAATAATTATTTTTCTTTTTAAAACTAGTTTTCTTTTTTTGTTTTTTAGATGCATTCTCATACTATAATATATTACTTTTAATAAAAAAAAGCACTAGTTGTGCTATATACCAAAGAAATATTCATATACAAAGAATAAACATGTTAATAGAATTAGTATGACTACTACTATTATTGCTATTAAAAGACCTTTTCCTTCTTTTTCTTCAATAAAATCACTAGACATATCTTCTTTTATTTCTTCTTTACTTATTTCTTTCTTTGGTTCTATCTCTTTTACAGAGTCATTATTTTCTTTAATAGATACTTCATTTTTTATTTCTTTATCTAATATTTCATTACTTAATTCTTCTTTTAAATCTATGTTATTTTCTTCAATAGTATCGTCTTCAAATAAATCACTAAGTAATCTATCTTCTTCTTTTTTTGTATATGGTTTTGGTTTTGCTGGTTTTTCTTTTTCATATATATTATTTATTAATGTTTTAAGATCTTCTTTTTTTATATCTTCATTTTGTAAAGACTTTACATCTAGTTTAGTTAATATATTGTATTCAGTATTTATAAGTCTTTTCTTTTCTTCTTCTTCGAATAGTTTATTATCTTTAGCCATTTTTAATATTTCATCTATGTCATATACTCTATTTTCTACTGGTTTTTCTTCATAAGATGATATATTCTTTTTATCTTTTGGTATATCCATTATGTTGTTATAAGTTCTTTTTATTTGATAATTTTCTCTTGAAAAATTGTTATTATTGGCATTTGATAAATCTACAGCATTATCTACGTTTATGTCGACGTAATCTATATTCATATTTTGTACTTCGTCATATAATCTTTCATTTTTTTGTGTTCTTCTTTTAACACCAGTTGGAGTATCATATTTTTCCATTCTTGCTTTCATAAAATCACCCTATCATTACTAAAAAAATTATATCATAAAATTTATAAAAAGAAAACTATTTTATTTTTATCTACTTTATTATATAATATCACTAGGAGGTATATTATGAAAGCAAAAGTTGTTGATAATTTATGTATCGGATGTGGTGCTTGTGCTGCACTTGTTCCTGAGGAATTTGATATTAATGATAATGGTGTTGCTTATGCTATAAATGATACTATAAAAGATGAAAATAAAGATTTAGCAAGTGATGCTAAGGAAAATTGTCCTACGGGTGCTATTAGTATTACTGAGTAACAAAAAAACTCTTTTGATGGAGTTTTTTTATTTTATTTCTTTTATAGAATCATTTAATATAGAGTAAAGATATATATTTACTGGTTTATTTGTTTTTCTTTCTATATATTCTTTATAACCATTTAATTGTTTTATATAATTATCATCATTTATATCTTGTAGTTTATAATCTATTATGTCTATATGATTAGTATATTCTAGCATTAAGTCTATTATTCCGTGATAGGTTTCACTATCTTTTTCATAATAGAATTCATATTCTTTTAGGATATTTGCATCTTTTATATTTTTAAATATATTATGTTTTAATAAGTTTTTTACATATTTACTTTCTGGGTTTGTAAAGTCTTCTGTTTCAAATATGTAATGTATTTTAGTACCATGTATCATGTTTTGTAATTCTTCTTTTGTTTTTAGTTTTGTATTGTTTTTAGAGAATTTATTGTTTGTTAATGGATTATTTTTTATATTTATATATTTTTGTATTTGTTTATTTATGTTTTCTTTTAGGATACTTAAATCTTTTATTTTAAACATATTATATTCTTTAGATAAGTTTATGTTTTCTTTACTTATATTTTTTATATTTACATCAAATTCGTCTTTTACTGTGTTTATTATATCTAGAAATGATCTATATTTTAATCTTGTTGTGTTATTTACAAGTGTTTCTTTATTATAAATATTTTCATTTAATGGACAGACACATATCATTTTTTCTTTTGCTCTTGTTACTGCGACATATAATAGTCTTATTTTTTCTGATATTTCTTCTTTTATATATTCATTTTTTACTAGGTATTTTGTAAATAAGTCTCCTTGGGCTTCTTTATAATATGGGGTTGTTATTCCATATTTAGTATCATATCTAAATTTTTCTGTTATATCTTTTATATTGAAACTTTTATATAGTCCTGAATAGTAACATATAGGAAATTCTAGTCCTTTTGATTTATGGATATTCATTATTTTTACTGATATATTGTCTTTGGTATTAACTTTGTATTTTATTTCTTCATTACTTTTTATCATTTTATCTAAGTAGTTTGTAAAGTCATATGGGGTATATCCTAAAGTTTCTAATGAAGATGTTATTTGTTTTAAGTTTAGTATTCTTATTAAGGTTTTTTCTATGTCATGATAGGTTATACTTTTTTCATAAAAGTTAAATTGTGTTAGTAGTTTTTCTAAGAATTCATGACATGACATATTATCTAGGTTATTTGATAGTTCTTTTGCTTTGTTATATAGTTCTGTTTCTTTAAATGTATTATCTTTAAATATTTTAAATATTTCTTCGTCTTGTTTGTTATATAAATAGCTTCTTAGTATTGATGTAAAGTAGTATTTGAATTCTTTATCTAATTGATTATTTTTTATTTTTATTATTAGACTTGCTAGGTTCTTTATAATAAATATATCATAAGATGTTGTTAGTTTTTCATCTTGAAGTGCTACTAAGGGTATGTTTTCATATTCAAATATTTTTTTATATAAATCGAAGTCAGTACCTCGATCCATTATTATACAGAAATCACTATATCTTACTTTTCTAAGGGTACTTGTTTCTTTATCTATTACCATGTAATTGTTTTGTATTTTATGTTTTATATCTTTTGCTATTATAAAGGCTTCTATTTCATTTTTTTCATATTCTTTTATGTCTTTTGGGTTATAATTATATATTTCTAGGTTGTTATTTATTTCTTTTTGTTTTTCTTTTTCATACATTGTATTTCCGAATACCATTTGATGTGTTTTTATGTAGTCTGCTCCGCCGAGGAAGTTATCCATTATTTTGTTAAACATTTTATTTATGTCTTCTAGTACTTCACTTCTTGATCTAAAGTTTTTTAATAAGTCTATTTTTATTCCTTGTGTTTCATTACTATAAAGATTATATTTGTTTTTAAATATTGATGGATTAGCATTTCTGAATCTATATATTGATTGTTTTATGTCTCCGACCATATATACATTGTTATTTTCTATTTGGTTTATGAATATTTCTTGTAGATCGTTTGTATCTTGATATTCATCTACCATTATTTCATTGTAATAGTATTTTATTTCTTCTTTTACTTCTTTATTGTTTTTTACTATATCTATTGCCATTTTTGATATATCTATGAACTCATAAGCATCATTTTTCTTTTTGTAATTGTTTATTTTTTCATCTAGTTCGTTTATTATTTCTATTATTATTTTTACATAATCTTTAGTACTTAGATATGTTTCATATAGTTCATTAATGTCTTTGTATTTTGTATATTCTTTAAGTTCTTCTTTTAAAAGTTTTATTTCTTGTTTTTCTTCTTTTGAGTTTTTTACTATTCTTGGTAGTGTAAAGTCTATATTTTGTTTTATTTCATCATAAGTTTTTGAGTTTATAAATTTTGATAATTGTTCTTGGTATTCTTGGACTTTTTTAGAGTCTTCTAGGGTTAGTATTTTTTCATATATATTTTTTATTTGGGTATGTTTTTCATATATGATATTAAGGTATTCTTCTAGGAGTTTATCTATGTATTTTTTATTATAATAAGTTTCTATATATGTATTTAGATAATCTTTTTTATTATATTTTTGATCTAAGTTATTATTAATTTTTAGTATTTGATTTTTTATTTCTTTATCATCTTTTAAGCAGAAGTCATTTATTAGTTTTAGGAAGTTTTTTTTGTTTTCGTTGTATAGTTTTTCAAATATTTGTTCTAGTATTTCTTCTTTTTTTATGTTTATTATTGATGAAGATACTATTCCTATGTTTTTTGATACGTTTAATAGATAGTGATATTTTTTTACTATTGATAAAGCATAGCTATCGAATGTTGTAATGTAAGCACTATCGAGATAATCTAGTTGTTTTTTTAATGTTTCTTCTTTTTTTATTGCTTTTCTTATTCTATCTTTCATTTCTCCTGCTGCTTCGTTGGTAAATGTTAGTACTAGTAGTTTGTTTACATCTACTCCATCTTTTAGTTTTCTTATTACTCTAGCAGTTAGTACTGCAGTTTTTCCAGAGCCTGCTCCGGCAGATACTATTATGTTTTTTCCTTGTTTTTCTTTTGTCCAGTTAGGCATTTATATCACTCCTTAAATAAGATAGTTCTTTATCTTCTTTTATTAATTGTTCATCTTGTACTTCTTTAAAACATATATCACTATACTCACAGAATTTACATCCTAATAATTCTTTTTCTGTTTTTTTAGGACTTATTTTAAAATTACAATTTGTTATTTCTTCTACTGCATTATTTATTTTTGTATCTACTATTTCTATTAGTTTATTTATTTCATCATTGTTTAATACTTTTGCATGATTATAGAAATTACCATTGTTTAAGATTTTCATTGATTTTATATATTTACTTTGTTTATATGTTTTGTCAAATTCATAGAGAATATCTTCATCACTATTGGAGTATCCATATAAAAGTAAGCTTTCTTTTTTTTGGTCTTCTAGGGTCTTTTTTTGATCTATTTTAAATGGTCCTGATAATATTTTTTGTAAGTAGAAACCTGCGAATTTGATGTTTTTTAGTTTGTTGTTATTTTTTGCTAAGTATAAGTATACTGGTAATTGCATAGAAAGTCCATATGGTAAGTATCCTAAGTTAGTATCAGCACTACCTGTTTTATAATCTATTATGGCTACTATTGTTTCGTTTTCTTTTTCTTCGTACATTATTTTATCTATAAAACCTTTAAAAGTAACTTTTATATCTCCTTGTTTTTCTACTAGTGCTCTCTCTTCAAATAACATTTGTTTTAAGTTTGTATTTTCTAAATGCTCTAATATTGTATTATGAATAAATTCTAGTTCTTTTGTAAGTTTATTTATGAAGAATTCATCTTTTTTTGTAAGTATTCTATCGTTTTTATTTATAAATTCTTTTATTAGTATATTTATTTCTTTTTTTTCTTTTAAAGATTTTTCAAGTACATAGTGAAATAAGCTTCCTAGATAGGCTTCAAAGCTTTCTTCATATATATTTAGTTTTAATACATGTGATATATAATATCTAAATGGGCATTTAAAGTAAGAGTCCATACTTGAGTATGATAGATTAAATTCTCCTTGTAGATAGTCTTTTAAAAGATTTTTATTTATTTTTGTATATTTATTACTATAAGAGTTATATTCTATGTTATTAATGCTATTGTATAATAGTTTTAAGTTATTTGTTATTTCTCCTGTTTTTAGATAATTATCTAAGTATTTACAAAGATTAATTTTATCTGATAGACTGCTATAACTTATACTATAATCTTCTTTCATAGGAATTACTTCTAGGTTTAGATCTGTTATTAAATTAGAGGGATAATATGTTCCTTGAGGAGAACTATTTTTATAGGTAATTATTAGATTTTTAATACTTTTTATAGCATTTATTGTGTTTATTTTTTCTATTTTGTTCTTTTCTATAGTAGTTTCTAGTAATAAGTCTTTTTTTAAGTTATCTGTAATAAAGTCTTCATCTTTATATATTTTAGGAACGTTATTTTGGTTAAATGATAACATAAATATGTACATATTATCTGAGATATAGTCATTTAGATAGTCTATTATTTCTATTTCATTTTCATATTTTTCTTTTTTTAGATAAGTGTTTTTAAAGTCATAAGTTATCATATCTTTTACTACTTGTTTGTTTTCAAATATTATATATTTATTTACTATTTTTATTATCATATCTAATATTTCATTATTTTTATATTTTTCTGTTAAATTATTTATTATATTATTAATAGAGTCATCTTGGTTAAGAAAATCTTGTGCTATTTTGGTAGATATTAATTTATTATCATTAAAGTTTATTTTTAAATTATACATATTAAATATTCTAGTTGTTATATCGTAATAATCACTACTTATGTTAGTTATTTTAATATTATTTATATTTATTCCTTGTTCTATTAGTTTTAGTATTTCTTTTGCAACGTATTCTATTTCTTCAGAGATGGTGTTAAATTCGTATACTTTATGAGTATAGTTTTTTAAATCTTTGTTTATTATTTCTACTTTGTTTTCTTTTTTTATATCATTTATTAGTTTTTGTTCTAGGATAGTATATGAATTGTAGTTATAAAGAATTATGTTTTTATTTTTTAAATAGTTTTTGAATAATATATCTGTTTCTAATAGATTATTTTCTAATAATTCTTGTTTTAAGTATGAGAGTTTATTTAGTTTTTCATTATTATAAGTTTTGTTTTCTATGTAATACATATTATTTAAGTATATAGTTGATATTTCTCGGCCTAAGTTATATTTATTCATTAAATAGTATATAGCTTTTTCATCGTAAATATAATAGTATTTTTTTAATAGTTCTTCTTTTGTTAAGAATTTGATATTAATAAGTTTATTAGTGTTATTAAGCTCTTTTAATATATTTATTTTATTACTTTGGTTTGTAATAATAATTGTATTGTTGTTTAGTTTTTCTATTAATTTCATAATTTTCTCCTTGTATGTATTTTTAATAAGTTTTTTAAAAAAAGACTAAGCTTTTTTGCTTAAATCTTTTTTTGCATCTTTTGTATCTTTTGTTTTGTTTTCTTCTTTTTCTTTATATGGGATGCCGTTTTCTTTTTTAGTATCTGTTTTTGGTTTTTCTGAGTTTATTTTTAGGGCTCCATAAAAGCTATTGTTAGATACTTCTTTTCCTTTATAAGTTATTTTTACTTTGTATGTATGAGTATCACCGGCTTTAATAGCTACTGAGTTAAATATTTTTGAGTTTACTGATGGTACTTGAGAAGTTCCTAAAGAGGCTGCTCTTTCTCCTTTACCTGTTATTTCATATAATAGTTTGCTTTGATCATTAAAGTTATTAGATACTTTTATCCATTCTAAGCTATATGTCTTTAAATCTTTACTTGTGTTAGTAATTGTTATTTCTTTTGTTTCTTCGTAAGATGAGTTTGGATTTTTTATGTTTATTTCTTCTCCATTAATATATTTTATTTCTAAGTCATTTACTGATGTATTAGTATCTTTTGTTAAGAAATAAAATGCTATTGCTATTCCGATTATTAATATTACTGCTAGTACAATAAGTAATATTTTATTTTTTTTAATAAAATTCATATCTACCCTTTCCTTTCTTAAACCTTTTAGGTTACTAAATACATTTTACTATGTTTTTTTATGTTTTACAAGTAAAAAGATGTTTGAGTTTCGGCTTTTTACAAAAAAAACTAGTAACATTAACATAAATTATAGAT
>CAZBFY010000035.1:0-8822 GCA_964491445.1 uncultured Mycoplasma sp. | reverse complement strand
TATTACCTGTATTATATTTACGTGATCTTCTTTGAATTTGTGCTAGGAAGTCTGCTCCTAAAACATTTCCTCCAGATAGTAAGACATGGGCTTCATCTACCATAAGTACTGTATTTTGAGATGCATCTAAACACAAACTCCATGCATATTTAAGTACATTGAATAACAATGCATTTCTTATGTTTACATCTGTATTCATAAGTTCACGAATATTAAATACTATAAAGTTACTACGTGGTGCTATTGTTGTTTTTCCATTAAAGTAAAATCTAAGTTCATTAGTAAGAGGTCTTATTTTTAGTTCAAGACGTTCCATAATATCTCTTTCGTGTGTCATATCTGTCATTGATATTAATTTACCTTTTATTGTAGTATATACATCATCAAATGTTGGATAATTAGCACTTGTAAACTGAGAGAAATCAGTATTAAAACCTATTCCAAATCTTTGATAAGTTTCTTGTGTAAGTTCTATAAATAAATTTAGTACATCTTCTTCAATAGATGGATCATAATATTTCATAAAGGCTTTTAGGAATTGAAGAGTTTTAGTAAGTACTGTGTATCCTAGTCCTTGTCTAATTTCATCTTCATCTGCATCTATTAAAACTTCAAAAGGGTTAATTAGTCCAAACTCTCCACCTTTTCCAAGGTCAATAGTGTCTCCTCCTACTGACTCAGCCATTTCTTTTAGTTCGTTTTCTGGATCTATTGCTACTATTTTATAGCTATTTCTAATAGCAGTTCTAAGCATTAATTTAGCAGCAGTACTTTTACCTGAACCAGATGTTCCTAGGATAATCATATTAGCATTAACACGATTATGTTCTTTTCTCATTTGATATAGGAATTGGTTAAACATAACAACTCCTCCAGAAAAATCTGTACCAAGTAAAACCGATGGACCTGGATCTTTAATACTATCAAATATGTATGGATACATACCTGCCATAGTAGGACTAGGCATAATTGTTCCTATTCTCTCTTCTATTTCTTGTCTTGGAAATACAGGAATAATTGATTTTAAAACTTGTTCTTGTTCAAATCTAAGTGGTACTGCTCTAAGTTGCATAGCATCTAAATAGTTTTTTATTTGAACTTTTTTTAAATCTAAATCTTCTTTAGAATCACTAGTTATAACTATATGCATTTGAAAATCAAATGTTTTACTTTGTGCTGCTGCTAATTGTTGAATAAATGATTCTAAAGTTTCATAATCTTGTCTTATGCTTTCTTGATAAGTTGCATCTTTTTCTTCTTGATATCTTATTTTCATTGAAGCAAGTTCTTTATTAAGCATTTTAGTAAGCGTCGAAAAAGGAACTGGAATGTGCTTAATAACAATTTTTACTCCTGGCATATTAGTTATGTTAGATAAGAAACCTACTCCAACATATCTAGGAAAGCCTACTACTGTTAAAATAGTCATATACTTATCACTAGCTACTATCATACTACTATTGGTAAAATCAAGCCCCTTAGGAGCAACTTCGCTTTTAAAAAAACTCATAATGGCATTACACCTCCAGATTCATATTTTCTTCCTCCATTAAGGAAGTTATCAATAATTAATCTTAAATCATCATTAGTAGTTTGACTAGCAACAAGCCCTGCTCCTGCTAAATTATTAATCATATTACGTAATTTTTTTTGTAGCATTTCTCCATTTTTTTCTTTAAATAATAAGAAATACTCAGTATCAACAACATCATTGTTGATAAAATATTCACCTTTATCCATATCTTGAGATATAAGCTTACGTATACGTTGATCTGGAGTTTTGTTATAAAGTACTTGAAGTTCAGCTTGATATACTGCAATGTCAACAGGACGATCTGCTACTACAAGCCAAAAATCATAATCAATGGTATTGTAAAAATTCATTAGTCCTATCAAAGCACTATCCATAGAACTTTGATCAAGAATAAAGATATTTCTAGGTTGAATTTTAACACCTGTAATCATTTCATTTTTATTATTATACATAATACCATTACTAATAGCTTTTAAAGGTAACCAGTTTTCAGTGTACTTAGGATTATTCTGAGCACTCTTTGGCATAACTTTACCATTATTTACAGGATTTTGATTAACTTGTCCCATAGGACCTTGATTATTATTAATAGGATTATTCATTTGATTATTCATCTGATTGTTCATACTTATAACACCAACCTCTCCAAACATATTTTCTTCTATTTACGAAATAAAACTTATACATTTCATGAATAAATACTCTAGTATTATGATAATTAGGAATGGGGAACACTAGAAAAGCTGCAGTAAAAGCTGGCAGTATTGTAATAATAATTCCCCATAACTCTGTAACAGGAAGAATAACAAGAAGAATAAAAGATATTACTATTCCAATAGATAAAATAATTAAATCTATTCCTTTAAATATACCAAATATTAAACCCTGTTTCTTACTATTAGCAGGTACTAAATAATTATAATCCATGTAGTATCACATCCTTTTTATTAACTTTTAGGCTTATCACTGTTCAATTCTTGTTAAAAATAAAGTCAACTAATTTTCATAAAATTTATTATTTTAAACTTAATTTACACAAATTTATCTTATTGTTTACCACGTTGTACTGCATCATGTTCAGCTTTAATTTTAGATTCTTCAAGAGCAGTTTCTCTAGTGGTAATTTCAGTTTGTTGAGTGCTTTCAATTCTAGTAAGATTATCTTTGGTTTGACCAAGAGTGCTATGATTAAGAGCTTTACTATTAATTTGAGCATTTTCTCCAAGTTCTGAATTATATCTATCATATGCATTAATACTAGAACGAGCCTTTTCATCTGCACTAAACTTAACAAGTTTACCATCGGTATCTCTACTTTCTAAGCCTGCAATTCTGTTTAATTCCTCATCTTTAGCAGCATCAAATGCGTGTTTAAAAGCTGTTTGCTCTGCTTGTTCTGCTTTATAAATATCATCTGCATTTCCAGACTGTTTTGCAGACTCTAAAGCTGCTTTGGCTTGTCTCCAAGTTTGAACTTCAGCTAAGTTTTCATATCCTTTTGCTCCACTTTTATTTCTCATATTGCTTTCAACAGTATCATTAAAAGTTTTTATACTAGATAATGCACCCGAAGTATTTGATTTTTTCCTTTTTAATTTATCTACAGCATCTTTTTCTTTTGTGTAAGCATCATCAAAACCCAATGTATTAGCCATTCTACTTCCTAGCATTCCCATCATTGTTGCACCTTGTGCTCTTGCATCTCTCTGACGTTTTCCTGTCGCTAATACTCCAGAAGCTCCTGTTCCGATTTTACCTTTACTACCTGCTCCTGCTCCTTTAATTGTTCCTGAAGCAATGCTACCTAAACCTTGCAAGCCCGCACCTAGTTTTCCTTTTACTCCTTTGGCAGAAGCTATACCAGCTCCTGTAGCAAGCATTCCAGCACCTGCACCAAGTGCTCCACCAACTGCAAAGCCTGCCGCACCTTTTGCCATACCCATAATGTCTTTAAATGAACCACCCATAGAATCAAGACCAAATAATTTAGATACCATAGTAGGTAATATTTTTGCAAATGCTAGTATTGCTACTATATAGAAGAATTTCATTAAAAGATTACTTTCAGACCAGAAATCATCAGAAAATACTGCATCTAAAAGTGTAATTGCAATACCAATGGAGATTAATTTTATAAATAAATCTACATAAGTTGATAAATACATTTTTGTCCATTGATTAAATACTTTATCTTTAGGATCAACATAACTTATTACTGGAATAGGTGCTATTACTTCTAAAAAGTATAGTTTTAGTCTACGAATAAGTATTTCTACACATAAAAACAATAAATATATTATAAGTCCGAGTCCTGTGATCATCGACATTATGAAACCTATATCTAAAACTTTTTTATCCATTAATTCTATTACTTTTTCATTACCATCTTTACTTATAAACATTGCTTGTTGTGCTTCTGAACATTCATCTTCATGTCCACTTGAACATTCTTGCAAACTACTCGCAGTTCCTTGAGCGAAAACAATAGCTTCATAACTTACTCCGTTTAAATAACTAATTTCTCCCGAGCCTTCTCCCGGATTTACAAAATTGCTAATATTTTTAATCCATTTATTAGTAGTATGTACTACATATTTTCTTTTAGCAGAATTCTTCTTGTCTGCAAGTACTTTATTTATATTAGTTCGTGCCTCTGATAAACTTGAGTATCCGCCCATTATACCAGAATTGTAACATTTTCCCTCTTTTGATTTTGGTTTTATTTTTCCTAGTAAGCGAGCATTTTTTTTATAACACTCTGTAATTTCATTCTTAGATGAATGTTTTTTTTGTGCAGAATAATAAGTGCTCCCAGAACTACTAGTTTTTTTCTCTAAATATTTTGGACATTTAGTCGGAAAACTTTCTGAAAAAGCATCACCCATTGCTATGTTTCCATTTAATGATGAGTACTTACCGTTTTCAGCATTTCCAGCTATATTTTGACTACTCTTTATAACATAACTATATTTACACTTTTCAGATGAACAATTAAGATTTCCAGTTTGATCACCTGCACTTCCAGTTACATTACTTGTTTTATAAAACTCAATTTTGTAAACATCATTAACCGTTAGTTTAATTTCTCTATATGTACCAGCACCTCCACCTTGAATTGTTTGAGAATGGTTTTTTACATTAAAATAATAGCATGTTAAATCTGCTTTTGTATCTGCATATACATTTTCTATTAAAAACTTTTCTGTACCTTCTTTTGTTATAGGACTACTCAAATCTTCATCAAAATTCATCCCAGATAATCTTGAAACTAAACCATCTTCTGCTAATAAAGCTTGTTCTACTCTTTGAAATATTCCATCTTCTCCAAAAATTATTCCATTAGGTACAAATAACATAAGCATAACAATACTAACTACTATTCTTGTAATTAATTTACCCGCTCCTGCTTGTTTATCTGTCATTTGATCAGGATTGATAAGCATTTGTATCATACCAATAACAACTCTAAATAACATAAAAACTCCTGCAAGAACATACATAGTCGTAATAAAATCATCAAATGGACTAGTATCTATATTTCCTGTACGAATTATATCTAACATAACATTATATATTTTTGCTACAATTCCAAACAAACCGTTTATCATATTAAAAGAAACTTCATCAAAAAAACCCAAAATCTGTACCATAATACTCCTCCTAACCTATACTGCAAGTACCTGATGCTAAACCTGCCATCACTAATACAAAGTTTAAAAGTATTGGTACAAAGAATATAGCTACTCCTATAACAACCCTTTTAATTGCACTTGAAAGAGCTGCACTGGTTGCTTTATCATCTTGTGCTATTACACCTTTTGCTATATCTACTGAACATAATACTAATACTAAACATGGTGTTGCAAGTTGTATCCATCCAAATACTTCATCTAATATACTTTGAAATTCTGTTCCTAAAACAGAACAGTCTGCTGCTGTAGGTAAGTTCAAAGCTAATATACTTAAATTATTTATTATAAAATCCATCATAAAAATATCACCCACACTAATTTACTATTTTATTATAGCAAAAAAAAAAGTACTAAACAATATGTTTTATACCTTTTTTCTTAACTTTTTACATTAACATCCTCTAAAACCTACGCATTGGAAACAAACATTATCTGTTGTATCTGCATCTCCGCCTACTAAGCCGAATACAACTTGAATAATAAGAACTATAAAGAATATCGCAACACCATATATAATTCTTGAAATAAGTGCTTTTTGCGCTTCTTTTATTTTCTTATCATCTCCTGATATTACTGCTTTTCCTAAGTCAATAGTGGCAAGCAATATAATTATTGCAGGAATAGCTATTTGTAATATTCTTACAATATTACCTACAAATCTCCATATGTCTTTAGTTTCTCCACAAAAAGATTCTGCACTTTTCGCCAATAATTGTACCATATCCATAACTGGAAGTGAATTTAATATATCTAACATATTTATACCTCTCTTTCTATCTACTCTTATATTACTATATTTATTATTATTATGTCAAACTATTTTTGAAATTATTATTTCTTTTTACACATCTTCTTTTTCATATTTACTATTGTCTTCTATTTTATCCATTTCTTCTTTATCTTGTTTTTCTTTTTCTTCTACATATTTTATACAACTTTTATTATGAGGTCTAGTTGCACAGTCCCAACATATTTTAGAATCTCCTTCTTTTGTTTCTACTCCTAAAAGTCCAAATATTACTTCCACTATTACAAAAATAAAGAATATTGCAACACCATATATTAATCTTCTAATAAAAGATTTTTGAGCTTCTTTTATTTTTTTATCTTCTCCTGCTAGTACAGCTTTTCCTAAATCAAGTGTACCAAGTAATATAATTAATACTGGAATAACTATTCTAATAATATAGATTATTTCTCCTATAAATTTCCATGCACTAACAGTATCAGCACAAAAACTATTCATAATAACACCACCAAACTAATGCAGATTATACAATATTTTACGTATAAAGTCAAATTTTTTGTTATGAAATCTATTATTTAATTGATAATTCTTTTAATTAATAGTAAAATGTTAGTGGTGGTATAAAGTGAAAAGAGTATTATTATTTCTTATTAATATGTATCAAAACTCTCCTTTATTAAGTCATAGTATGTGTAATTATTACCCTACTTGTTCTAATTATGCTAAGGAAGCTATAGAGAAACATGGTGTATGTAAAGGTTGTTATTTATCTTTAAGAAGAATTCTTAGATGTAATCCTTTTGTAAGTAATAGATATGACCCTGTACCACAGAAAATGGAGGAATAAAGATGAAAAAAAGTATAATATTATTATTTTTGTTATGTTTGGTTACTACTTGTCTTACTGGTTGTTTTAAAAAAGATATAATGGATGATATAAATATAGTTACTACTATATATCCTATTGAGTATGTTACTAAAAGATTATATGGTGATAATTCAAGTATTAAAAGTATTTATCCTAAGGATTCTATATCAAGTTCTTATAAGATAACAAAGAAACAACTTAAGGATTATAGTGAATCTGATTTATTTATATATAATGGTGAATCAAAAGAAAGAGAATATGCTACTACTATGTTAAGTAATAATAAGAATTTAAAGATAATTGATGCTGCTTATGGTATTGATGTTAATTATAAGACTTCTGATGTATGGCTTAATCCTACTAATATTTTAATGATTAGTCAAAATATTAAGACTGAGTTAACTGATTATATTTCTAATAATTATTTGGTAGAAGAGTTGAATAACCAATATACTTTATTAAAGGTTGATATGACTGAGCTTGAAACTGAACTTAGAAAGACTGCTGATAATTCTATAGATAATAGAATAATTGTGGCAGATGAATCTTTGAATTTTTTAAAAAAGTATGGTTTTGATGTAATAAACTTAACTAATAATGGTAAAGAAAAAACTAGTAATATTGAAAAAGCTAAGGAATTGCTACAAACTAAAAAATTAAGTTATATATTTGTAATTGATCATAATGAGTCTTATGATATTACTTCTTCTCTTAAAAATGAGTATGGTGTTGAAACTTTAAGTTTTAGAGCTCTTGATACTATTACTGAAGAGGATCAAAAGAATAATGATGATTATTTATCTATAATGCATAGTAATATTGATTTGTTAAAACAAGAAACTTATAAATAATTAGTGCTATATGCACTTTTTTTAATACATAAAAAAAGAGATTATAACATTTCTATCTCTTCTTCATTTTCTAATATTTCTACTAAATCCGGAGTTATTTCTTTTCCTTTTTTAGGAGTTATAACAGTTAAATTAATACTTTCTGGAGTTGCTATTTCTATATCGTGTTTAACTATTTCTTTGTTTTCATCATCTATTTCTTCATATTCTAATTCTTGATTTTCTTCTTCTTGTTCGTTTTCTTCTTCGATTTGTTCTAGTTCTATTACTTCTAGTTCATTATTTTCTTTTACTTCTTCGATTTGTTCTTTTTCTTTTGTATTAAATTTATTTTTGTCTTCTTCTTCAAGTTTTTCTAGTTCTACTATTTTGGTATCGTTTTCTTTAACTAGTTCATCTATATTTACTTCGTCATTTTCTATTTGAGGCATTATAGATGGTGTATTTATATCTGATGATTGTTCTATTTGTTTTGGTTCTATTTCTTTAGTTATTATTTCTTCTGGATTATTATTTATTATATTTATTATTGGTATTTCTTCAACATCTTCTACTGATAATTCTAGTATTGGTAGTGTTTCCAAATTTTCTTTTATTATAACTTTTTCAATGTCATTTGGTTTATTATTTTGTTCACTATTATTTGTTTCTGTTACATTTATGTTTTCTTGTTCATTAATGTTTGTTTCTGTTACATTTATATTTTCTTGTTCATTATTATTTGTTTCTTCTAATAAGTTGTTTTGTTTTTCTTTGTGTTCTTTTTTCATTAATACTGCACATATTATTAAGAATATTATTCCTATAATTATTAGGACAATACCTGATATTAAAAGATTTTCAAAGTCTTTACCAACAATAGTTATTGCTAGGCCTTTTACTACTTCATTTATATTTAAAATCATGATTAATAAGTCCACCTCCAGAAAAATAGAATATTAGTTTATATTAATTATCATAACATTGTTTTACTAATATTTAACAACCTACCCCTTATGATAATTTTATTCTAGCACATTTTTTTTGTTTTGTACATAAAAAAAGACTATATTTTGTCAATATGAATCTTAATTAGTTACTATTCACAGTTAATAAGAAATTATTTATAATAATTATAGTTACTATTCAC
>CAZBFY010000034.1:0-9038 GCA_964491445.1 uncultured Mycoplasma sp. | reverse complement strand
TCTATTTTTCTTAAATTAATTGTATACTAAAATAACTACTTTTTCAAGTAGCTATCTTAAACTTTCTTTTATAATTTTTTCTTACTTCTTCCTAACCAAAACATGCTTAGTATAATCTTCATAATAATTATTTATACCCACTAACCTATCATTCAAATAATCAGTTTCCCTCTTCAAATACTCTTCAAAGTCTTTAATATCAACCCCTAAACCATCCTCAAAATAAAACTTATCGATACAATGATTAGCAAGTATATCAGCATACCTCCTATTAGGAGACGTTAAATGAGAATAATAACCAAGCCCAAGAGCATCATGATTCTTACTATCTACAGAATATAAAGCATTATTAGATTTACTACCCTCAAGTGCTAAATACTTACTATAATCACTATCAAAATCACTTAACACCTTACACTTCTTATCATCATAATGCCTATATATAAAAGGATAACCCTCTTTAGCAAAATACTCAGCCACTTTACTATTAGTATATATCATAATAATAGACACTAACTGTTCAGCATTCAAAACATTAAAACCCTTAAAATTAATATCTTTATCATAAAAAAGTTTATTTATAATATCTAAATTATCAACTAACTTTTCCTCTCTCAAAGAATAACTCTTATTTAATAATTGATTAAACTCATCATAAGTATAATTCCTACTTACCCTAGGACACTCCTTCTTTATTTCAAAATTAACTAATTTACCACTACTATCTAGTATAAAACTATAAACCTTAACATTCCTAACCTTACCCTCATCTAAAGACAAATACTTCTTTATTACTTTAGGATTAAACATCTCTATACTATTATCCCTTAAATATATAGTCTCACAATTATTTCTAGCACACTTTATAGGATAACTATTAATATTAAAAACACTAAGAGGATCAGATATATAAACCCTTAAATTATACAAATCATTACCAATTCTAGATACAGAAATAGCATCATCCTTATTAACATCCCTATCCTCATCTATAGTAACAATAAACTCATTACTATTATCTTTTCTAGGCTTATAATTAATTTTCTTATACTTAGGAACAACAATATTATACATCTTATTAATAGAATCCTCTGTTCTAGCATCCTCACAATCATTAATTCTAAAAGCAATATCCTCATACCAAGAACATATAAAATCATTACCCTTACCAGACTTTAACACATCCTGATACATATACTCTATCTTAAGTAATAAATCCTCTCTCTTATCAGAATCAACTAGATTACTACTCAAAAACAAATCAAATACTTTATTAAAATACCCAACAGATTCATAAGAAACATTCTTATTACTAATTTCTTTAACTAAACAGTCAAAAACCTCATCAACCAAATTACCAAAAGTACTATCATAAATACTAATTAAATGATAATTATCTCTTATCAAACTATCAACACAAGAAATATCCCTAGCATCAAACATAACATTTTTTATCATATTATTAATATCATTTATCTCAGAATCTTCTACACTACTAATAACACTATCATCTAAACTCCTAAGCCTATTAATAATATCATTCAAATAATAAGAATCACTATGACTAACTCTAATACTCAAATAACCATGAATATCATCAATTAATCTCAAAATACCCTTATGAACATTAACATAATCACTAATATCACCACTAATAACCTTATCATCAATCAACTTCAATATCTTATATATAGAAGAAACATTCCTATCAGATAAATCCTGGGCAAGTATTAATAACTGTTTAAACAAACTATCAAAATCATCATTAACACTATCACTATTCTTATTAAGATTATTAAAAATATTTCCCAAAGTCTTATCCACTCTATGATAAATAAAATTCAAATTATTTAAATTATTCTTCTCTTGCTTATATAAATTACTCTTCTCATTAATCTTATCTTTAACCTTAGCTTTAAACTCTTCCAAAGCATTTGCCTTATCTAAAACATTACTAACATCACTTTTAGAAACATATTCCAAACTAGATAACAACTTATTAATTATATCAAGATTAGTAACATTATCTCTACTTAAAAGCCTATCAAGAAACTCCAAAACATCACTAAACTCCATAGTCTTAATACTAGTATTTGTAACCTCATCTCCTAAAAAAACATCAAAATCATCAATAAACCCAACTAAATCTTTAAGACTACTATAAGGATCATTTATATGCCTAGTCTTCTTATATAAAACATGATTTAATCTAAAAAAACTACTCCTACACCTAATAACCATATTAAACTTTTCTAAAGAACTAACATCCTTTTTTATTTCAAATTTAATTAACTCAATTAACTTATATATAAAATTAATATACATATCATCATAATTATTAACAGATTTCTCTAAATACTCTAATAAACACTTAAAATAATCTTCTTCTTTTTTAACACCCAATATCTTCTTTAACACTTTCTCATCATCAGTAACTAAAAACTTCTCTAATTTTCTATTTTTTATAAATTTCATCTTCTAGACTTTCCTATTATTTCAATATCATTAGTTAAACTCTTAATTCTTTCAATAATTCTTCTAGCTTTAACCTTTTCTGTCCTATTTTGAGAAACTGATAAATGAGTTTCAAGCTCATTAATAGTTAAATTTGAAGTAAAAAAAGTAGTTAAATTCTCATTCATTCTATATTGAAGAAGCGTTCCTAAAATCTCATCTCTTCCCCATACTGTTACATTTTCTGCTCCTATATCATCAATTAATAAATAAGGAATATTTTTAATATACTCATACTTATCACTAAAAGACAAAGAATTATCCTCTCCCCCAAAAGATGCCTTTAAAGTTCTTAAAAACTCCGGAAAATAAATAATCGCACTCTTCTCTCCCTTTTTCGCAAGTTCATTAAATAAAGCTGCTACAAGATAAGTCTTACCACAACCAAAATTACCATGTAAATAAATACCCTTAATATCTTCTTTATTATAATTCTTTATAAAATTTAATATATACCTAATAGCATCCCCTCTAGATGCATCATCTGTAAATATATCCTTAATTTTAGCATCCTTTAAAGTCTTAGGCATATCAAACAAACTAAGATTATCTTTATATTCATCACTCTTTAACTTCTTTTGCATAAAACGACAAGCCTTATAAGTAAAAGTTATATCCTCCCCATCAACCTCAGGTAAATTACAATAACCTCTTAATTCATTCTTACAATAACCTAACCCCTTACAAGACATACAATTCTTATACTCAAAAGAAGAATTTTCAATACTAGAAGTATGTTTATATAACTTTTTCTTATCAATATCCAAAAAACCTACAACCTCTTTAAAATACTCATCCCCAAACTTATCAAAAAAAATGTCTTTCAAACTATTATCCCTTATATCAATTAAACTATTTACGCTTTTCACATTAATCACCTACAAAAAAAGTATAACACGTAATAAAACAAATATTCAATTAAATTAAAACAATTCTAGAAGAAAATACCCCATCAATAACATCATCATCAAACCAAAACTTTATCTTATATACAGAAGACTCATCAGCACATAAACTCTCATAAGACAAATACCCATTTTCACTTAAACTATCACTAATAATAACCTTATCATCCTTAATAACAGAATAATTAATATCCTCACAAGAAATAGTATTATTAACATCCTCTTTCAAAGCAATAGTAAAAGACTTATCACTACTACCATAATTAGTTATTCTAAGAACATAACTATTATCATTATAATTATCACTAAGATCCTCAACTTTTAAAGTATTAGTAATATCACTAACTATACCACTAGCACTCTCATAACTTTGAGCAACATTATTCCTTAAAAAAGTAGCAACCAATAAAAAACATAAAACTATTATAATTCTAATAACTCTATATCTAACATCATTCATAACCCATATCCCCCTTAATTAGCACAATATTATACTATATTATTACCAAATTGTAAAGAAAAATCACTTAAACCACTCTAAAATTCTCTCAAAAAAGCTAATCTTACTCTCTTTTAAATATAACTTTTCTTTATGAATTAAACTATCCTCTAAATAAACCAAAACTTCTCCAACAACACCACTTTTCTTATTATTATAAATAACTTTTTTAGAAACTTTATCTACTTCACTATCACTAAGAGGGTAAGAAAAAGATTTTTTTATATAAATATCTCCTCTCAAAGAAGAATTAATATAAAAATTATCTTTATCTAAAATCATATAATTTCTATAATTACTAAATATCTTATTATAAAAAGAAATATGTTCATTATAACCATAATCTATCTTACTAATAGAAGTCATAACAAGATTTAAATCATTATTACTAGCACTAGATACCAAAACCCTACCTGCACTAGGAGTATATCCTGTTTTAGCACCTGTTATCATATCATCCATAGAAAGTATCTTAGAACGATTACTAAAATAATAACTTTTCTTATCACTACTAGTTCTATAACTTTTAGAACCTACCACATCTCTAAAAGTTTTATTCTTATAACCATAACTATATATTAAACTAAGATCCCTTGCAGAACTATAATTCTTTTCATAATCATCAAGACCACTTGGATTATTAAATAATGTATTTTTAAGGCCTAGCTCTCTTGTTTTTTCATTCATAAGCTTAACAAAATTAGACACACTACCACCAGCATGTTTAGCAATTACCATCGAAGCATCATTACCACTTCTAAGAATCATTCCATATAAAAGATCTTGCATTAAAATACTTTCATTTACTTCTAAATATATGTTAGAACCATCCATAGTAAGTATTTCATCTCCTACTTTAACTACATCAGATAAATTAGAATTTTCAAGAGCAACAACTAAAGTCATAATCTTAGTAGTAGAAGCTGGTAACTTTCTCTCATCACTAGCTTTTTCATAAAAAACTCTCTTACTTTCCATATCCATAACTATATAATTATCAAAAATATCACTACTAGCAAACACATTAATAGGAAAAAATATAAAAAGAAAAATAAAAACAAGTCTTTTCATTAAACCACCTATTTATTTATATGAAATAAAGATTAAAAAAAGAAGAAACAAAAGAAAAAGACAAGGATAATTCTCATCAATTATTTTAATACAACATACGATTATTTAAAAATATTAAATTTCATCAAGTAACCAATTACTAATATTAATGATTTGTACTCCCTCATACTGATAAGTATCATGTTTTGTATTAGCAATTAATATTTTGGGATATGCATCTTTAATCTGTAATAAAGGTGAGACTTCTCTTTCAAAGGTTTCATCACTACTTATATCATCTGCTACTTGAATATATATCTTTTGATCTTTTTTCATAGCAACGAAATCTATTTCTTTACTATATAATACTCCAACATACACTTCATAACCTCTTCTTAAAAGCTCTATTGCTATAATATTTTCATAAACTCTACCATAATTCATATTTTTAGTACCAATTAAAGCATATTTAAAAGCAGAATCAACTAAATAATACTTATCTTGTGAAGATAAATACTTCTTCCCTTGAATATCATATCTTCTAATCTTATAAAAGGCAAACGCATTACATAAATACTTAAGATAATTATTTATAGTCTTATCACTAATACTCTTATTACTACTATTTTGTTTTTTAAGCTCTTTAACAACACTCCTAGAAGAAGTTAAGTTTGCAATATTATCCATTAAAAAATCACTTAATTCATCTAGTAAAGAAACATTACGAATACTATATTTTTGTTTAATATCCCTAACAATTAAAGCATTATATACATTTTTTAAATATTCATACTTCTCATTATTTGTTTTATATAAATAAGAACCTGCCATTCCACCTTCAAGAACATAATTATTAAAAGCAACATCAATATCGGTATAACTATAATACTTACAAAACTCTTTAAATGAAAAAGGATACATTTTGATCTCAAAAGTTCTACCTGTAAATAATGTAGCAAGATCACTACTTAACAAAAATGCATTTGACCCTGTAACATAAATATCATACTTTTCTTCTGCATGAAGCCAGTTAACTACTTTTTCAAAGCATTCACACATCTGAACTTCATCAATTAAAACAAAATTATCTTTATCATTTTTATAGTTTTCAGTAATATAATCATATAAAACATCGGCATTTTTTAAATATTCATACTTTTTTATATTAAAATTTATATGTATAATATTAGAATTAACATTTGTCTTTAATATATAATCTTTAAAAGCCTCTAATAATTTGGACTTACCACTACGTCTTACACCTGTTATTACTTTAATATCTGGTGTTCCTATAACATTAATTAACTTAGATATATAACTTTCTCTTTCTATTATTTTCATTTTATTACACCTCACATATATAATAACACATTATTACGCAATTTTCAATTTTTTTTAATTTTGCGTAATAGAATTTATGATATAAAAAAAGAAAAAGACAAGAATAATTCTCATCTTACATAGCATCTTTTCTAGAAAAATTAAGTCTTCCTTTGTTATCAGTACCAATAGCTTTAACTACTATTTCATCTCCTACTTTAACTACATCTTCAGTCTTTTCAACTCTTTCTTTAGCAAGTTTTGAAATATGTACTAATCCCTCACAACCAGGCCATACTTCAACAAAACATCCAAAACTTTCTACTTTAACAACTTTAGCAGTATATATTTCTCCTTCTTCTACTTCTCTTACAACATCTTCTATAAGAGAAATAGCCTTATCAATAACAGCATAATCACTATGATATAAAATAATTCTTCCATCATCTTCTATATCAATTTTAACAGCATTTTTATCATTAACACTAATTACACCACTTGCGTCTTGAATAATCTTAGTAATAACATCTCCACCACGACCAATAACATCTTTAATCTTTTCTTCTTTAATTTTAATTTGTTTAATTTTTGGAGCATATTTAGAAAGTTCTTCTCTAGGTTTATCAATAGCACTTTTCATATTATCAAGAATTTCAAATCTAGCTTTTCTTGCTTGTTGTAAAGCTTCTTTTAATATTTCTTTAGTAATTCCTTTAATCTTTATATCCATTTGAAGTGCACATATACCATTTTTAGTACCTGCAACTTTAAAGTCCATATCTCCAAAATGATCTTCTGCACCTTGTATATCAGTAAGAATTGTATAATTATCTCCATTTGTAATAAGTCCCATTGCAATACCTGCGACCATATCTTTAATAGGAACCCCTGCAGCCATAAGACTCATACAACCTGCACAAATACTAGCTTGTGAAGAAGAACCATTACTTTCTAAAACTTCTGATACAACTCTTATAGTATAAGGAAACTCTTCTTCACTAGGTAACACTCTAGCAAGAGCTTTTTCCCCTAAAGCACCATGTCCAATTTCTCTTCTTCCAGGAGCACCATATCTACCAGTTTCCCCAACACTAAACTGAGGAAAATTATAATGATGCATAAATCTTTTTCCATCTTCATCACTAAGTCCATCTAAAATTTGATATTCATTAATAGAACCAAGAGTAGTAACACTAAGAACTTGAGTTTGTCCACGCGTAAAAAGTGCAGAACCATGAGTCCTAGGAAGAATATCAACTTTTGAATCAAGTGGTCTAATTTCATCAACTTCTCTTCCATCAGGTCTAATCTTCTCATCAATAATAAGTCTTCTAATCTCTTCATACTCAATAGTTTCTAATACTTCATTTACTTGATTTATAACAGAATTAATATCATCACTATCTTTATACATTTCACGGAAAACTTCACGAACCTCTTCTTTTAACTCATTTATCTTATCTTGACGAGCTAACTTTTCTTCAATTCTAATAGCATTAATCATCTTAACAGTAATAATATCTCTAACTTTAGAATTAATATCATCATCAACTTTTATAATAGGATACTCTACTTTCTCTTTACCAATTTCTAATACTATCTTATCAATAAAACTAATAAGTTCTTTAATAGCCTCATGTCCAAACATAAGAGCCTCTAACATATCTTCTTCACTTACTTCATCACTACTAGCCTCAACCATATTAATAGCATCCCTAGTACCTGCAACTGTAAGATAAATATCACTTTTTTCCTGTTCATCGTTTGTTGGATTAATAACAAAGTTACCATCAACACGCCCAACAATAACCGAAGCAACTGGACCTTCGAATGGTAAATCACTAATAGAAAGTGCCAAACTAGAACCAAATAAAGCAGACATCTCTGGTGAATTATCTGTATCAACAGATAAAACAGTATTAACTATTTGCACCTCATTTTTAAAACCATCTGGAAATAAAGGCCTAATAGGTCTATCAATTAACCTAGCAGCAAGAGTAGCATTTTCAGTAGGTCTACCCTCTCTTTTTATAAATCCCCCAGGTATCTTACCAACAGAATATTGCTTTTCTTGATATAAAACCATAAGTGGAAAAAAATCACCAGTACTAGCCTCTTTCTTATTAGTAACTGCAGTAAGTACAACAGTATCACCATATCTAATAAGACAAGAACTAGAAGCCTGTTTAGCAAGTTCTCCAACTTCTACAACTAAATCTCTTCCTCTAAAATCTAATTCAAATACTCTTTTCATAATTCCTCCCTACATAAAAAGAAAAGACACTAAAAAATAAGCGCCTATCTATTTTCTTAAATTAAGTTTTTGAACAACATCACGATATCTAATAACATCTTTTTTCTTTAAATAATTAAGTAAACTTCTTCTTTTACCAACTTTCTTCAAAAGACCTCTTCTAGAATGATAATCATGCTTATGTTCCTTTAAATGTTCAGTAAGAACAAGAATCTCTTCAGTAAGAATTGCTATTTGTACTTCAGTAGAACCAGTATCTTTTTCATCTTTAGCAAATCTCTTAATAATATCTTGTTTCTTTTCACTTGTTAAAGCCATCTCATTTTACCTCCTTATAAATATACACCAATACTTAGAACAAACGAGGATTTAGTAAGTCCAAGTAATGGAAGCAATAATAATATACTATATTATAACAATAAAATCAAGCAAAACTTAAACTTTTTGTGATTTTTAAGTAAAAATGTCCGCTTTTTTGATTTGATTTACAAGTAGA
>CAZBFY010000033.1:0-9443 GCA_964491445.1 uncultured Mycoplasma sp. | reverse complement strand
CAAGTAAAGTCTTACCAGTACCAGGAGGACCCACTAATAAAACACCCTTAGGTATCCTAGCACCAAGCTTTTGAAACTTCTTAGGATTCTTCAAAAAATCAATAAGTTCCTTAACTTCATACTTTTCCTCAACAAGACCAGCAACATTATCAAAAGTAACTTTATCTTTATCAGAATGAAGCTTAGCCTTACTCTTACCAAAATCAAACGACTTATTAGCACCCCCAACTTGTCTAGTTAAGAAATAAAAAGCAAAAGCCGCAAAAAGTACAAACGGTAAGAAATTAATAACAATCTTCCAAATAGAAGAACTCTCAGGATCATTATTAACATTAACCTTTAAATCATCCCCATCTGCAATTTTAAGTATCTCAGATACAATACTATCAGAATAAGGAATTCTAATATTAAACTCTTCATTCTTACTATATCCCTCTAACTTACCAGTAATCTCATACACTGCAGAACTTTGTTTAGGAGTAACTGTAAGCTCAGTTACCTTACCATTATTTAATTCATCAATAAACTCATCATAAGTCATTTTTACATCTTTACTACCTAAAGAGTTAAATACCAAAAAAACAGCAATAAAGAAACAAAAAATTAACCCATATGATAAAAAACTTTTTCTATTATCTTTTTTAACCATAATTCCTCCTTTTTAATAATACCTTAATATTATATCACACTTTTTATCCTTTGGAACATCAAACTTAGATTTTTTAAGCCCAGGAAGCCAAACTATCTTATCAGTAGAATCAACAACCACCGGCCACAAATCTCTTTGACCAATAGGAATCTTAGAATCAATAAAAATATCCTTCACTTTTTTAGAACCATTAAGCCCCTTAACTTTCATCTTATCACCAGACTTCCTAGTCCTAACATGAAGAGGAAGCACAACATCACCACTACTAAGCCTACAATGATTATTATCATTAACAAAAGCCTCACTAACAAACTCAATATTCCTACCATTAGGTAAATTAGCATAATCTAAAAGTTCTATCTCATAACTATCAATTTGAGAAGTATCCCTCTTAAAATAAAGCTTATCATAACTCTTAATAGCCCTAACACAATTAGGTAAATAAACACTACTATTACTACGTCCAGAATAAATCAAAGATCTAATCAAATCAGTATGAACATCAGTAATAAGAAGCATATCATCCTCATAATAAGACTCAAGAAACTTATTAATAAGCTTAACCTGAATAACATTATCCAACTTCTTAAACTCAGAAACATCAATAAACTCATCATTATATAAAGTACGAGCAACCTCTAAAGACCTAGAAGACAAATACTCATCACAAGAAAACAACAACTCACTATACTTAAGAAACTTCAAATGAACATTAGCATCCTCCCTCTTAAGAAAAGGTAACACTTCCTTTCTATATCTATTACGAGTATACTTATCAGAAAAATTAGACTTATCAACAACATAACCAATACTATTTCTCTTATTATAATCAAGAATATCACTCTTAGTAACATAAACCAAAGGCCTAACAATAGAATAACCATCACGAGCTATAATCTTCTTAAAACCAGCATAACCACCCAAAGTAGAACCCCTAACAATTCTCATAAGAACAGTCTCAATTAAATCATCCCCATGATGAGCAGTCATTAAATACTTAGCACTATACTTACGAACTAAACTCTCAAAAAAATCATATCTAAAATTCCTAGCCTCATTATGAAAATTATCATCACCATAATTATTAATAATCATCTTCTCAAAAATAACACCATTCTCACAACAAAACTTCTCAAGCCAAACCATCTCATCATCACTCTCACTACGAAGTTTATGATTAACATGAGCACAAATAATAGACAAATTAAGCTTATCCCTAAACTCAAGCAAAACATCCATAAGAGCCATAGAATCAGGCCCCCCAGAACAACCAAGAACAATAACATCCCCATCACTTAAAAAATCACTTAAAAACTTCTTAACATACTTCAACATAATCACCACTCAATATCAACATATAATACATCAAAAAAAAGCAATAATCAAGAAAAATAATAACCCAACGTTATTATTTCATCCTAATAATATACTCATTATCACCAGAATACAAAAACTTCTCCCTAGCATACTTAGCAACATAAACAGGATCCTTAAGTTTCTTAACCTCAGACTTAAGAACCTCCTCCTCTTCCTTTAAATCACTAAGCTTAGAAGACAGCTCCTTATTCTCATTCTTCATAACATGAACATCCTTTAAAATAGTACCCACTGAATATAAAACATACGCATTAATTCCAAAACAAATCAAAGTAACAAGAATTATCCTCTTAACCCTCTTCCTCTTAAGTCTTTTAGAACTCTTCCTAGCCATATATTCATCTCACCACCTATACTATCTCACATTACATACTAACAAAAGAAACAAAAACTTTCAAGCAAAACAACAAAAAAAGAACATACTTGACACTACAAATGTCTAAATACATTCATCGAAAAACAAAAACCAATAACAAAAAACAAAAACATATAAATATGTAAAACACCAGAATTAATAACAATAACACCTAAAAAAAACAACATACACATAATAAAATTAAACATCAAAGAAAACAAAAACTTATATTTAAAACAAACAAAATAACCCTTTAATATTCTAAATAAAAAGTAGTACACAAACCCCCATATAAAAGAAAAACCAAAAGAAAAAATCTGTTCAATTAAACTCATTTAAATAACTTATCAAACAAAGAAGACTTAGAACCCTTTTTCATGCTTTCAAAATATGCAAAACTATCTACGGTACCCTTAATAGAAACAACACCATCTTTAGTATCAAGACGAACTATTTCAAGACCACTACCCTTAATAACCAAATAACCCATATTAGTATCAAGCAAAAACTCATCATCATCAAAACTCTCTATCTTATTAACACCAGTAATATAAATAATCTTTCTTTCATTAATACTAATACCATGATTATAACTAATATTTTCAGCAAACTTATCCATAATCTTCCTCCCAATAAAATATATGCTAAAAAAGAAAAAATATACAAAAAAACACCCTAAGGTGTTAATGCCTATTCTTCAGCAGTCTTGTATGCTTCTAAAATAGCTTCTTCAAATAATGTACGTGTTTCAGGATTGATTGGATGTGCTATATCCCTATAACCTCCAGTAGCAGTCTTTCTACTTGGCATAGCGATAAATAACCCATTATCACCTTCAATGATACGAATATCATGTACTGCAAAACAATCATCAACTAAAACTGATGCAATTCCTTTCATACGTGATCCTTCCTTTTCAATCTTACGTACGTTTACTGATGTAATTTTCATCTACAATCCTCCTTTTTAAAAGCAAACTGCTTCTACTACAATTTTATATTAACAAAAAGGTAAAAGTCAATAGATTTTACACCAAAAACTAAAAATATTTTCTCAAAAAACAACCATCACATCAAAATTAACATAAAACTAAAACAACTACACATTAAGCTCTAAAACTCCTATCAAAACATCAGAATAAGAAAAAGACTTAATAATATTCCCAGTATCTATTATAAAAACATACTTATAACACTTAACAACCCTACCAGAAAACTCTAAAACCTGATTTCTACTACCATTGTACCTAAACATAATATTCTTATCTAAAAAAGAAGAAACTCTATTTCTAACCATCTCAATCATCTAGGATACCCCACATACATAACACCATTAGTAATAATACCCCCTATACCATCTTTACCATACTTAGTCCTATCAAGAATACCAACCAAATCAATAGGACTATTCTTACTAGACAAACAAACAGAAGAAGCCACAATCGCCGGATCCAAAGCATGAATATTAATTCTCCTAGGACTAGAAGCAAAATTAGAACCCGCTTTAATAAGCTCCTCATAATCAGACTGACAAGCACCCGCTATAATAATAAGCTTCTCATGATCTTTCTCATACTCCCTTGCAGCACTCACTGCCTTAATAAAACTATCACTATTCTTATAATTAGACACATCCTTATAATCATCATTACCCTCATAATAAGCATCATGCCCAGTTATAACCAAAACATCAGGCCTAACCTCCTCCAAATAACTACGAACCTTTAAATAAACCTTGTCCTCAGAACATACAACCCCATAACAAACAATATTCATATCCTTATAAAACTTAATACATCTATCAAGATAATCTTTATCAGCATCAATATGAAGAACCTTTCCAGGAAGATAAAAATAATGATCCCTATTAAGATCCAAAAAATCATTCATATTACTAAACAAAGTCCTATCCTCTTTAATAAGATCCTCACTACACTCCTTACAAATAACCAAATCATCAATATAAGCATCAGCCAAAAGCCTAACATTAACACCCTCTAAAATAGCAACATCACCAGAAATAGACTTAATCTTAAAAGCCATATCATTATTATAAGACTTCCTCGTAACAAAATCTCCAACATTAAAAAGCATATAATCAGCCTCCTACTAACTATATGCTAAGTTCATTAGAAATTTCACAAAAAATATCAACACTAAGTTGTTCAGCTCTAACACTAAGATCAAAACCATACCTAGATAAAACCCTTAAAACAACATCCAAATCATAACCCTTTAAATTATTTCTAATAGTCTTTCTCTTAAACCTAAAACTATCATAAACAAGCTTATAAAACAAATCAATATCCCTAACAAAAAACTTATCCCTAGGATACAAAGAAACAATAACACTATCAACATTAGGCCTAGGATAAAAACAATTCCTACTAACAACAAAATTCCTCTTAACAATAAAATTATAATTAAGAAAAACAGTAAAAGAACCATAATCTCTAGTACCAACACAAGCACAAAACCTATCCCCAACCTCTTTCTGCACCATAATTCTAATCAAATCAAAAGATACATCAAGCACACAAAGCTTCTCAATAATCGGAGTAGTTATATAATAAGGAAGATTAGCAATAACATATAAATGATCATAAGAATACTTACTCAAATCAGAAACAACATCCCTATTTAAAAAATCATCAAAAATTACATCAACATTCTCAAAACAACTCAAATTAGACAAAAGCCTATCCTTAACCTCTAAATCAATTTCATATCCTAAAACCTTATCAAACTTACTACACAAAATCTTAGTAAGCCTACCATCCCCACAACCAATTTCCAAAACTAAAGAATTATCAGGAACCACAATATCACTAACAATCTTATTAACAATATTAACATCAACTAAAAAATTTTGACCATACTTCTTCTTAAAATTAAAATCATTCATAAAATAATCACCAAAACAATTTTACCAAAACAAAAAGAATAAGGCAAACCTTATTCCTTATCATCATCTTTTCCTTTACTAGCAAAAACTTTCTTTTTATCCTTATTTTTCTTTTTTCTTTCCTTACCAATAATATCACATAAAACAAGTAATACATTAGCACCACCTATCATATAAAGCATAGACTCTACCATAGATAAATTATCAGCAAAATAAGCTGGATTAAAATTAATACCATAACGTTCAAATAAAATCATATTATTATCAAACATAGCTCTAAGACAAATAACTATAGTAATAGAAAATACAAAAACAGATACAAAATTAAATAACAAATTACCCTTAACAGACTTACTTCTAATAACAAGATTAACAATATACATTAAAAGAACAAATCCAAAAGGAATAAAAACTCCAACAGCTTCACTAAGTGGTTTCTCAAGTCTAGCATAAGTAATATTAATACAATAAAATACTAAACCAAAAGCAGCTATCAACAAAAAATACTTCAAAAAGCCAAAAACACTACTTAATATATCTTTCATTAACTATTACCTCCATATTCACTAACATACCAATCAGCAACATCATCAAGAATATAAGCAATCATTCTATAATTATCAATAGTAAGATCAAGCTCATTACTAACTTTATTATAAATAGTAGATCTAGTAATATCAGTAACAAAACTATAAGAACTATTACCAAGACCAGAATTAATCAAATAATCAGCATTATCAATTATAATATCAGCCTTTTCACCAGTAATTTTCTTAGTAGAAGCAAAAGACTTATTCTTCTTATCAGTACCATATATATTACTTATATTATTAGGAACAGTAAATATACACTTACCATTATATACCTTAAGAATCTCATCATTAGCCTTATAAATATCCATAGCACTAATACCATTCTTATTATCAAAACTAGCAAAAGTACCCTCACCTAAAGACTTAACACAAGCCTCATAATAATCATGAATAGGCTTAGCAGTATTCCTATACTCAGGATTATTATAATCAACAGAATCCATCTTCTTATCAACACTCTTTAAAAGCTTCTTATAACCAGTATACCTAATATTCTCATTTAAATCAGTAGAATAAGTATATGTAACATCACTATAATGGAAAAAATTAGCAATAAGCAAAAAAGACATAAACGCAAAACAAATAATCATAATACTATTAGCAAGAATAGTAAAAAACTCAATTATAAACTCTTTCATAAAAAATCCTCCTAAACATTAATATTAACTTTAAAATTAAAACCTAAATTCTTCTCAGAACTCCATAACTTTAACACATAATTATCAAGTCCATTAACACCTATACTAGTATCATAAATCTTATTAACCTCAGAATTAGATAAAACACCCTCCTTAACAACATCATTATTCTTATATAAAACATAATTAATCAAAGATAAATCAACAATACCCTTTTCATAATTAGTACAATTAATATCAACAGAATAACCAAAATCTAAAGGATTACCATTACTAACAGAAAAACTATAACTATAAGCATTATTAAAACTACTATACTTATCAAAAGAAGAAATAATACCCCCAAAACTACCATCAGAATGAGTAACAAGTAAATTATACTTATCAAAAGTAATATCCCTATCCTTATTATCTAAATAACAATAACCAATAAAAGAACAAAGCAAGGAAAAAAGTATCAAGAAAATAGCCAAAAATATCAAAAATTTATTCTTTCTATCCCCTTTATTACTATAAACAATATCAGAAGTACCCTTTTTACTATGAAGCTCTTCAGAAGAAACCTCTTCCTCAAAAGTCACATTAGAAACATCAAAATCAGAATTATTCTTCTCCATCATCATCAAGCACCTCTTTCAACTTTCTTCTAGCATTATCAGAACGTTCATTCTTAACAACTAAATTCTTACCTTTTCTAGCAGTAGTTCTAATAAGCTTAAGAATATCGTAAATAACAACCCCTAAACAAGGAAGAATAACCGCAACAAGCCATCCAGTCTTACTAACCAAAAACTGTTGAATATAGCCAGCTTTAGGAACCTTAACAACAACCTTTCCTAAAACATTATCACCAATTATCATCTCACCATCAGCAGTATTATTATTATCACCTTTAGTTTTATAAGAATAATTACCATTAACATTAAATACTTCCTGAATACGATGCGTAACAGCAATACTACCATTCTTCTCTGAAATAAAAGTAATAACATCTCCAACATTATACTTATTAGCATCCTCTTTATAAGTAATAACAATATCACCAGCTTTTATAGTAGGATACATACTCTGCGTAAGAATAGTATAAAAATTAATCTTAACATCCCCAAGTTTATCATTACTAGCAAGAAAATTAACTCTAATAATATAAAAGATTATCAAAGCAATTAACATTACCAAAACAACAAATACAGCAGAAGAAATAATCTTTAAAATTCTATTAATAACATCTTTCACCCTAACCATTCCTTTCTAAACTATTTATAATAAGCATCAACTACAATTTTACATCTAAAACCTAAAACCTTACTAGTAACATTAGCTTTAGAAGAAAGCCACATTCTAAACACATAATCACCATTATAACTATCAGAAACAGTCTTCCTATAAAGAACTTTAGCATTCTTATGAAAAGAACTATCAGGTAAACTACTAAAACTATTAACAGAGTCCTTAAGAACAGAAACATCCTTACCATCCTCAGTTAAATAAACCCTAACATCCTTACCCTTAATAGTATTACCATCTAAAGGCAAAATAGAAATTTCATAAACAATACTACCTCTTTTACTCTTAAGTTTAGAAGAAACACTAAAATCAAAATACTCTTTATCACCAGTAAGAGTCTTACCAATCTCATCACTAGTAGGTAATACATTCTTCATATTAATATAATTAGACCCCTCATTAAAAGTAAAAAACACAGAAGCAACACTAGAATCAATAGAAGGAACATAAGGCTTCTTATCATCAGAAACAAAATAATTATCTTTCTTATCTGATGGTTTCTTATTATCACTCTTATCCTTATCTAAAACTTTATCATCATCTTTATCCTTATCAATATCTTTATCATCCGAATCATCAATTATAACATCAACACCAACATCTATAACATTCTTAGTTCCACCATTATAATAAGTATCAAAAACTGCAAAAGATATAGAAGATACCAAAAAAACAAAACAAATCAAAAATAACAAAATAAGAAAAAAATATCTTTTTCTATACTTATCATCATCAACAGTTAAAATCTCATCTGCTACTTTATCTGCAACAACTCTCTCATCATAAGAAAGCTTATCCTTTCTACTCATAAAATCACCTACTATTATACTTACAATAATATACTACCACAAAACAAACAAATTTAAAAGCAAAAATAACCTAAAAAAATACTTATTTACAAAAAAAACTTCTTACGAAGTCTTTTATAATTTTATTAAACTTGTTTAGCTTTAACACCAATCTTGAAACTAAATGTTTCAGACTTAGTAGTCTTCTTATGGTTAACACCTTCATTAACAGTATTAGCACTATCAGTAGGTAAATCATAAGTGTCAGCAACATAAGCTGAAACTGTATATTTATCAGATTGACCACTAGAAGTTAAAGTTCCTGAAGCAAGTGCATAGTTTTCAAATAAACCATTAGTAGAAGCTTCATTTTCTAATGACTTAATAGTAACACCACTTGTTAAAGTAGTACCAGCACCAGTATTTCCAACAAGAACATTTCCTGTAGAATCTACTAAAGCAATTTTAATATGTTCAGCAGTTAATGTAGTACCAGCAACGATATCAACAACAGCTAAATCATATTTAATTGTCATTTCAGCACTACCCCAAGTAGCAGTTACACCAAAAGTAGCTTTATTATCAGTTTGAACAATACCTTTAGCATCGCTCATTGGATATTTATTTTCTAAAGTAAAGTTATTTGCACCCATACCAGCAGAATTATCAAAATTCATTGAAACAGTACCAGTTTGGATGATGTTTTCTTTATTAACAGTACCAGTAAATGAATACATAGCAAATGAAACACCAACAACTGCAATAACTAAAACTAAAATACCAACTATTGATAAAATTAAAGTCTTTTTATTGTTATCTTCCATAATTATCTCCCTTCATAATATTTAAAAT
>CAZBFY010000032.1:0-9454 GCA_964491445.1 uncultured Mycoplasma sp. | reverse complement strand
ATCAGAATGTACTGGTTTATCTGAAAAAGAAATAAGAAACTTAAAATAGCTACTTAAATGTAGTTGTTTTGCTATAATTAGCAAGAACTATGTAGCAAACTAATTTACTTGTTTCTTTTTTTTTGATATAATTATCTATATTGAGGAGGGATATATTTGGAAAAACTATCCAAAGAAGAAGTTCTTCATGTTGCAGAACTTGGTAGATTAAAATTAAATAATGAAGAAATAGAAATGTTTTCATACCAATTAAAATCTTTATTTAATGAAATAAATAAAATTAATGATATTAATATTTCTAATAATGAAGTAATGATTAGTCCTACTTCAAATAAATGTGAAATGTTTAAAGATGAGGCTATCACATGTACTTATACAGATGCTTTAGTAGATAACGCCCCTAAAAAGTTTGATAACTTTGTTGAGATTCGAGGTGTTTTTAATGAATAATTATTTAGATTTAAATATTAATGAAATACATGATTTATTATGTAATGGTTCTATAAAACCCATTGATTTAGTAAATGAAGCATTCACTAGAATAGAAAAAGATAACCTTAATTGCTTTATAAGTACTAATAAAGAGTACGCAATATCAAGAGCTAAATCATTAACTAAAGTAGAAAAAGATAACTTATTATGGGGAATTCCTATTGCAATAAAAGATAATATCGTAACAAAAAATTTTAAAACAACCGCAGGCTCTAAAATGCTTGAAAACTTTGTATCTGTATATGATGCTCATGTAGTAGATTTAATCAATGAAAAAGGAATGATTATTATAGGTAAACTTAATATGGATGAGTTTGCCATGGGATCATCTAATCAAACTAGTTATTTTGGGCCAGTTAAAAACCCATGGAATAACACTTTAGTATCAGGAGGCTCATCCGGAGGATCAGCAGCATGCGTCTCATCTAGAATTGTACCATTTGCACTAGGATCTGATACAGGAGGTTCTATAAGACAACCATCTGCTTTTTGTGGTACAGTAGGACTTAAGCCTACATATGGAAGAGTATCTCGTTATGGGCTTATTGCTTTCGCATCAAGCCTTGATCAAATAGGACCCATTACCCGTAACGTAAAAGAAAATGCTCTACTTTTAAACATATTATGTACCAAAGATAAAAGAGATCTTACTCAAATAGGAAAACCAGAAGACTTTACAAGACTAATAGGTAAAGATATTTCAGGTATGAAAATAGCAATACCTAAATTTTATATAAACGAATTCATCGATCCTGAAATAAAGGATAAACTTAATAGCATAAAAGAACTTTTACTAAAAAGTGGTTGTACAATAGATGTGATAGACATTCCTTATATCGATTATGCAGTGCCATTATATCAAATTATTGCCTTAGGAGAAGCAAGCTCTAATTTAGCACGTTTTGATGGAATAAAATATGGTTATAGCACAGAAAATGCCTCTAACATAGAAGAGTTCTATTATAAGACAAGAAGCGAAAGCTTCGGAGAAGAAGTAAAACGTCGTATCATGGTAGGTTCATTTATGCTAAGTGGAGATAATGTCTCTGAATATTATACAAAAGCCCTTAAAATAAGAAAAAGTATTTCTTTAGAATTTGACAAAGTATTCGAAAAATATGATTTAATAATCGGACCTACAACAACATGCTTACCATATGAAATTGGAGCAACCCTAGATGATCCAAATAAATCTTTCACAGATGATATTCTAACTATACCAGTTAATATGGCAGGACTACCTGGTATGAATCTTCCTATTGGATTTTCAAAGAATAAACTACCAATAGGAATGCAAATAATTGCAAATAAATTTGATGAAGCAAATATTTATAGACTTGCATCATTCATAGAAGATAAACTTAACTTAAACTTAAGTACAAGAGGTGATACCAATGAATAGTTACAAACCTACTATAGGTATTGAAATACATATGGAATTAAAAACAAATGCTAAAGTATTCTCAAACTCACTAAATAATTATAATTCAAAAGCAAATACCAATATTAATGAAATAGACATGGCCTATCCAGGAGTACTTCCTATCTTTAACGAGAAAGTATTACAAAATGCCATAAAAGCCTGTCTAGGACTTAATATGAATATCTCTAAAATTATGCACTTCGATCGCAAAAATTATTACTATCCAGATCTTCCAAAAGGTTACCAAATAACTCAGTTTGAAACCCCAATAGGAAAAGATGGTTATGTTACAATAAACGTAAATAATAACACAAAAACAGTTGGAGTATCCGACATCCACATAGAAGAAGACACTTGTAAAAGTATGCATTACAAAGGAAAAACACTACTTAACTATAACCGTTCAGGAGTACCACTTATTGAAATAGTATCAAAACCTGACATGCACTCAAAAGAAGAAGCAATGGCTTATGCTGAAACAATAAGAGAAATAATGCTTTACCTAGGAGTATCAGACTGTAAAATAGAAGAAGGCTCAATGAGATGTGATGTCAATATATCAATAAGCAAAGATGATAAACTAGGTATCCGTTCTGAAATAAAAAACATAGGTTCAATATCAAATATTGGAGATGCTATTGATTATGAAATAAAAAGACAACAAGAAATCTTAGAAAAAGGTGATACACTATACGAAGATACAAGAAGATTCGATTCTGAAACCAATACCACAATATTTATGAGAAAAAAAGAACCAAATAAAGATTATAGATACTTCCCAGAACCAGACATACCATATCTTTACCTAGAAGACTCTCTTGTTGAAGACATAAAAACAAAATTAACTAAGTTACCAGACCAAAGAAGAAAAGATTACCTAAATAAAGGTATTTCTCTTATAAATATAGATAAACTAATTTCTAACAAAGAACTATCAGATTACTTAGAAAAAGTCCTATCAAATAATATAGACTTTAAAATAGCAAGTAATATTCTAGTCGGAGATATATCATCATACTTAAACAAAAATAATCTAAGTATCTTTGAAACAGGACTAACTACAGAAAAATTCATAAAAATAGTGAAAGCCCTAGAAAACAAAGAAATATCCTCTAAAATATTTAAAAATATTCTATCACAAGTAATGGATTCATCCTCTGACATAGATAAAATACTTAGTGAAAATAAACAAGTAGATAATCTTGATGAAGTATTAACCATAGTAAATGAAGTTATTAATAGTTATCCAGACTCTATAAATGACTATAAAAACGGTAAAGAAAATGCAATTAAGTTCCTAATGGGAATGGTTATGAAAACAGGTAAAGGAAAAATTAATCCCGAAATTGCTATGAAAGTTTTAAAAGATAATTTAAATAAATAGAATTGATTATTACTATGTTATAATGTATAATTAATAAAGAATAAGGAGTGATTTTATGTTTGATAAACTTACAAAAGAATTAAAAGAAAATAAGTTTACTACTATTGTATTTTGCTTGTTTTTAGGACTTTTCCTAATCGGTGCTATTGTATTTGGACTAGTTATGCCAAAAACAGGTACACCAGTATACGGAAACCGCCTAGATGGTATAGAAAAAGTAGAAGTTACAAAAAAACAAACAAATGAACTTGTTAAAACATTAAAAGATAATGATAATGTTGTAACAGCAAGTGTTCATATAAGTGGTAAAATAATTAATGTTTTAATAGAAACAAAAGAAGGTACATCTGTAAAAAAATCTAAAGCTTTAAAAGATATAGTTCTAAAAGCATTCGAAGATGATCAAAAAAGCTTTTATGACATTCAATTATTCATAACAAATGAAAAAAATGATGCAAAAGGGTATCCTATTATTGGATATAAAAATTCTAGTGATAAGAATTTCACTTTTTAGGGAGTTTTTAATATGAAAAATAAAAAAAGAAAAAAGAAGAATAAAACAAAAAGAATTAATTATATAAAATACTGTATCATTACTATAATAATAGTATTACTAGGAATAGGAGTCTATTTCTTTCTAACATCCCCAGACGATGAAACAAGCTTAACAGTACTAGAAAAGCAATGGATAGTACGTAATAAAAAAACACTTATCGATATAAACGTTCCAAATAATTTAAACATACTAGCAAGTGATGGAGAAGGAGTAATATTTGATTATTTAAAAAAAGTAGAAAAAGATACAGAACTTAGTTTTAATAAAAAATCTTATAATTATAAAACAGATAACAGTAGTCTAAATGGCTTATCTATCATGGTTTTATCAAATAGTGATAAATTAAATAAAAATGATGTATTATTTACTTCAGATGATTATGTTCTAATCAGTAAAACAAATACTTTAGTAAATGATTTAGATACTATATATAACAAAAAAATAGGAGTCCTATCAGATGATAAAGATATGATAAAAACAAGTGTCAATGTAAATTATAATTACTTAGAATATGATGATATTACAGATATAGTAAGTGCTTTTACAAAAAATAAAATTAATTATGCTATTGTACCTAGATACTATTCTTTAAAAGATATAGTAAACAATGACTTTTATATCAATTATAGCTTCGATAACATATCTAATAAAATAGTATTACGCTTAAATGATAACGATAAACTATCTAGTATTCTAACTAAATATCTAGAACTATTTAAAAAAGATAAATATATGAATAGTTATAAAGATGAATACATGGATTTTTATATAGAAAACACAGAAAATACTGAAGTAGATACCAGTACTTTATCAAGTAAAGTATACACATATGGTTATGTAAAAGGTAATGCCTATAATGTAGTAAATAACAATAAATTATATGGTTATGCTGGAGAATACGTTAATTTATTCTCTAATATGGCTAGTATGGATATAGAATACAAAGAATATAAAAACAATGATGAACTAAAAAATGCCATTAAAAATAATAAACTAGACTTTGCATTTATAGACTTTGATTATAGCAATGAAAATGGTAAATGCACTTTTAATCTACTTAATACAAACCTAGTAGCTTTAAGTAAAAATAATTATAGAATAACTAATAAAGATGGACTTAATACTAGTAAACTATATACTACCAGTGGATACGTAAATAAATATTTAAATGATAACTATAATTCATTAATACTTTCAGTAAAAGACTTAAATGATACTACAAACGATGGTATACTAGTACTAGATGAAAACGACTACTATTATTATAAAGATAAATATGATTTATCTAATTACTATGTATTATTTAGAGATAATTATTCTAATAATTATAAATTTTTTGTAAAAAATAGTGAAGAAATTATGCTTGATTTTATTAATTTTATGCTTATGTATACAGATAGTAATAGTATAAAAGAAAATAGTATTAATAATTTATCTCTTATAAATAAAAATACTGCAGGATTTAATAATATTTATTTAGCTATTGTCTTAATAGTAATAATTCCTATTATTGTTTTATTTGCCCTTTTAGCACTTAGAGAAACTAGAAAAAGCTCTAAACTAATTCATAAAGAAGATGTATTAAAATATAATGATATGTTAACATCTCTTAAAAATAGAAATTATTTAAGAGCACATATAGATGAATGGGATGAAATGAAAATAACTCCTAGAACTGTAATAATCGCTGATCTTAACAATTTAAAATATATTAATGATAATTATGGTCAAGAAGAAGGAAATATCTTAATAAAAAAAGCAGCTGCTATATTAATTAATACACAACTTGAAAAAAGTGAGATTATTAGAACAGATGGTAATGAATTCCTAATTTATTTAATTGGTTATACAAAAACACAAGTGAGTACTTATATAAACAAATTATCACGTGAATTTGAAAAATTACCACATGGTTTCGGTGCTGCAATAGGTTATAGCATGATAGAAGATGAAATTAAAACCATTGATGATGCTATAAACGAAGCAAGTATTGAAATGCGTATGGATAAGGAGCAAAACTACAGATAATGGCAAGAGTTAAAAGAATAATAACGGGTTTCTCAGAAATATTACAAAAACCAGAAATGCAAATTCTTCCAGGACAAATAGCATTTTACTTTTTCATGTCTATTATCCCAATAGTTGCAATAGCAGCAGGAATAGCAACCTATATAACAAAAAGCTTTGACTTTTTAGATACCGTAGGGTCTGTTATTCCTCCAGTTTTTGCTAATATTTTATCATCGCTTACAACTAACATGAAACTAGAGGGAGTAGCACTTGTCCTAGTACTGTATTTACTACTAGCATCAAATGCACCAGCCTCTATAATAACCGCATCTAATCTTTTATATGATATAGAACAACCTAGTTTCATAAAACTAAAATTCAAATCATTCTTAATGACTATTATAATCGTATTATTACTATTATTTGTAGTAATTATTCCTCTTTTTGGAGATTTAATAGTAACTTTTTTTATAGAAGTGCTAAATAGTCATTTCTTATATAATTATAGATGGTTATATGTTATTATAAAAGCAGTAGGATCATTCCTAATTATTTATATTATAATAAAAATGTTATATACACTAGCACCTAGCAAAAGAATAATAAGCTCTAGTACCACAAAAGGTTCACTATTTACAACCATTGGATGGATAGTAGCAACCTATATATTTGCCTTTTATATAACCAATATAGCATCATATAACGTATTATATGGCAATTTTGCTAATATATTAATATTACTATTATGGGTATATATTTTAGCTTATCTATTTGTAGTAGGTATGGCTTTGAATGTAGATAATTTCCACAAAAAAGGGAAGTGTGTTTATGATAAAAAGAAAAAAACAACAAAACAAAGAAAAGAAAAAATTAACAAAGAAAATTAAAGAAAAAATAAATATAAAAAATATTAAAGATTATTCCAAAACAACAATAAAAACCACTAAAAATCTAATACTAGATAATAAAATAGTATTTATATATATACTAGGAGCAGTTATAAACGGAATAATATTAAGAGCATTTACAATAGGAAACATATTTAATATAAGACCTATTTTAGGAGATCTAGTAATATCTTTAATATTTGCATCACTTTATTTCCTAATAAAGAAAAAATATAGATTTTTATACTTAATAATAATATCAATAATAAGTATGATAGTATGTATATCCAATATAGTTTATTATTTCTATTATAGCTCATTCATATCAATAACATTTTTCTCATTTGCTTTAGCAAACTACGATACCGGAGAATCAAATGTAGTAGGAGATCTAATAAAACCACAATTTTTTGTATTTTTATGGCTTCCAATAACATTATTCTTCTACAACAAAAGACTAAAAAAGAAAAATGAAAATGATTTAACATTTAAAAGAGTAAATAAAAAAACAATATTTAAAACAATTTATACTTGGATAATAGTATTCTTTATAATATTCTTATCTACATTAAAACCAGTAGATTTCTCAAGACTATATAGTCAGTGGAATAGAGAATATCTAGTTTCAAGATTTGGAGTCTATATGTATCAAATAAATGATATTATTAAAAGTATAGAACCAAAAATGGCAACTTTATTTGGAAAAGATAAAGCTTACAAAGAAATAGATGATTACTACGAAGAAGAAGGAAACAAAAAAACAAAAAATAAATATAGCAACATATTTAAAGATAAAAACGTAATAGCAGTTCATGCAGAAAGTATGCAAAATACACTACTTAATCTAAAAATAAATGGTAAAAGTGTAACTCCTAATCTAAATAAATTATCAAAAGAAGGACTATACTTTAATAACTTTTATTCCCAAGTAAGCTTTGGTACAAGTAGTGATACAGAATTTACTATGGCAACATCACTTCTTCCAGTATCAAGTGGTACAGTATTTATTAATCACTCTGATAAAGATTATGTGTCATTTTATAAGCTATTACAAGATAAAGGCTATTATACCTTTAGTATGCATGCTAATACAGGAGACTTTTGGAATAGAAATATTATGCATAATAATCTAGGATACAATAAATTCTATGACAAATCATCTTATCAAATAGATGAAGAAATAGGCTTTGGACTTAGTGATGAATCATTTATAAAACAATCAGTAAACTACATCAAAGATATAAATAAAAATAATGAAAAATTCTATGGGACCCTTATTACACTAAGTAATCATACTCCATTTGAATATAATGAATTATTCGGAGAATTTGATGTTACAATGACCAAAAACGGAAAAAATTATCCCTATATAAAAGACACCAAGCTCGGAGATTATTTTGTATCCGCACATTATGCTGACAAACAACTAGGACTCTTAGTAGAAGAGTTAAAAAAAGCAAATCTCCTAGAAGACACTATAATTATGATATATGGTGATCATGATGCTAGAATATCCACATCATTATGGAATAAGTTCTATAACTATGATTATAAAACTAATGGACTATTACAAGAAGACGATAAAAACTACAAAGAATTAGACTACTACTGGCAAGAACAAAACAGAAGAGTACCCCTAATTATATGGTCAAGTGATGAAAAGTTCCAAAGTGAATATTCAGATACAATTAACACAGTAATGGGCATGTATGATGTTGCCCCAACTCTTGGAAATATGCTCGGAGTCTATAATAAATATGCTCTAGGAAGTGACATAATAAATAAAAAAGATAACTTAGTAGCCTTTCCAAATGGTAACTTCGTAACAAACTATGTATATTATAACGATAATAAAGAAGAATACAAACTCTTAAAAAACAAACCACTTTCAGAAGACTATATAAAGAAAAACAAAGAAAAGACAACAAAAATGATAGACGTATCAAATGATATAATAGTATACAACTATTTTGGTAATAAATTTTCTACTAGTTATGAGGAGGAAAAATGAAAAGAAAAAGAAAATTAAAAAAGAAAGTAGTAGTAATACTCATCATACTAGGAGTATTAATTCTATCACTAGGAGGTTTCTTCATATATAAAGCATTAAATCCCTCAAAAGTAGAACACTCTAAAGTAGTAGATAATATAGAAGAATATGGTTATACTTTAGAAGCCGATCAACCAAAAATATATAAAGATTTATTTAAAGAACTTTCAAATGTTTTAAAAGAAGAAAATATAGACTATGAAAAATATGCTTCTTTAATATCACAAATGGCTGCAATAGAGTTTTATAACTTAGATAACAAAATATCTAAAAATGACGTCGGAGCAGTACAATTCATAAGAGAAAAAAATAGAGATAATTTCATACTAGAAGCATCAGAAACAGTTTATAAATATATAAATCAAAATACTTCCGGAGACAGAAAACAAGAACTTCCAATTATAACTAAAGCAGAAGTAAAAAACATAAAAGAAGAAGCTTATAAATACAAAAATATAAGTGATGACAAAGCTTATAATGTAGAAGTATCCCTAGAATATAAAAAAGATTTAGGTTATCCAGAAAATGTTACAATAAAACTATTACATAGTGATAAAAAACTTGAGATATACGAAATGAAATAAATTATAAGAAATTAAAATAGCTACTTGAAATAGTGGTTATTTTGTTGTATAATTAAATTATAAGAAAA
>CAZBFY010000031.1:0-9644 GCA_964491445.1 uncultured Mycoplasma sp. | reverse complement strand
AAATCTATACCTAATTCTTTTAATTGTTCACTATATACATTATTTGGAGCATCACTCATTAAACAACTTCCACTTGTAGTTTTTGGAAATGCTATAACATCACGTATATTATCAGTATTACTAAGTATCATTATAAGTCTTTCAAGTCCATATGCAAGGCCTCCATGTGGAGGTGTTCCATATTTTAAAGCTTCTACAAAGAAACCAAATTTTTCTTTTATTTCTTTTTCATTAAGTTCTAAAGCTTTAAACATTATCTCTTGGACTTTTTCATCATGTATACGTATAGAACCTCCCCCTACTTCATAACCATTTATAACTATGTCATACGCTTTAGAATAACAATTGGCTTTATCTGTTAAAAGTTTATCAATATCTTCATCTTTTGGCATAGTAAATGGATGATGACATGAAACATACCTTTCTTCTTCTTCGCTATATTCAAATGATGGAAAATCAACAACCCATAAAAGAGCATAATCTTTTGTATATAAATTTAAATCTTTAGCAAGTTTACATCTTAAAGCTCCAAGAGCTTGTTTTACTTTATTATAAGGGCCACATCCGAATAATACTAAGTCATCAGTAGAAAGTTTTAATTCTTTTTTCAATAAATTAATTTCATCATCACTTAATACTTTAGCTATACTACCTGTTATTTCTTCTCCTACTCTTAAATAAGCAAGGCCTCCTAAACCATATTTTTTTACAAAATTACCTAGTTCATCCAAAGATTTTCTAGAATATTTTGGAGCACTTTCTTTAACAACTAAACAGTTTATTTCTTCGGAATTTTTAAATAATTCAAAACTAGAATTTTTAAAGATATTAGTAATATCATTTATTTTCATATCAAATCTAAGATCAGGTTTATCTGAACCATAATACTTAATTGCATCATCATATTTCATTCTCATAAGAGGTAATTCAATATCTATGTTCTTAATTTTTTTAAATATATACTTTATTAATCCTTCATTAATTGTCATCATATCATCTTCATTTACAAAACTAAGTTCCATATCAAGTTGAGTGAATTCTGGTTGTCTATCTGCTCTTAAGTCTTCATCTCTGAAACACTTTGCAATTTGATAATATCTTTCTATACCGCCTACCATTAAAAGTTGTTTAAATATCTGAGGAGACTGTGGTAAAGCATAAAAATTTCCTCTATTTTGTCTAGATGGTACTAGAAAATCTCTTGCCCCCTCTGGAGTAGATTTACATAAAATAGGAGTTTCGACCTCTATAAATCCTAGTTTAGATAAATATTCACGACAAGCCATAATAACATCGTTTCTTAAAATAAGCTTATCTTTTATTTCATTTCTTCTTATGTCTAAATAACGATATTTAAGTCTAGTATCTTCAAGTGCAGTAGTATTATCATCAATAGTAAAAGGAATATCTAAACTCTTATTTAATACAATAAGTTTATCTACATTAATTTCTATGCCTCCAGTTGCTATATTATTGTTTTTGTTTTCTCTTTCTATTACTGTTCCAAAAACTTCTAGTACATATTCACTTTTTAAAGATTCAGCTTCTTTATAAAACTCATTATCAGGTCTTACAACAAGTTGTATAATACCACTTCTATCACGAAGATCGATAAATACAAGACCTCCTAGGTTTCTCTTTTTTTGTACCCATCCATATAAATGTACAGTATCTCCTAAATTATTAATATTGAGACTATTATTAAATACTTTTTTCATATGTCCTCCTCATATAAATTTAACTTATTTATATTTATAAGTTTTAAACTCTTTATTATTTTAACAAATTTTTAATAAAAAGTCTTTACTTTTAATAAGAATATTATTTTTAACTTAAATATAAATTAACATTTTATTCTTGTTTTCAACTACCACGATCCTCCTCCACCTCCTCCAGAACCCCCTCCAGAAGAACCTGAATCACTTGAAGATGGTGAAGATGACAAATCTGATGAATACATAATTTCATTATCTACAAAATGTCCAAAATCCGCTACTGAAAATCTATCAGTACTATCATACCAATTTGGTGCTTCTAATAAAGTATTTTCAAAATTTTTTATCCATTTATCTGAAACTTCAAGCACATAAGTATAAGGTAATATATCATAAAAATAATTAGGGTTCTGATTTATATAATTTTCTAAATTTTCTTTTTCCGTTGTTTCTAAAAACGTTTTAAAACCTAATATTTTTCCTAATATTACATTACCATAAGAATTTCTTTTAGGCATTAATTTATAAAATACTACCAAAAATAAATTACATATTAATCCTATTACATAAACAATTAAGTATTTATAATCATTAAATATATAAGGAAAAACTAAAAATACACAACTTAAAAAACTGGATAATCCACCCCATAAAAGTGAAAACATTTTAATATTTCTATCTTTTTCACATACTGAATAAAATAAGATAGAAAAACATATACCAGGAAATATTGTAGCTAACAATATTATAGATAATCTCTCATAGTTATATAGTGATACAAATGTTATCAAACAAAAAACTACAATAATCATTAAAACTATTATTTTTGAAAACATAGGGTTATTTTTTTCAAAAATTAAATCTTGATTTTTTTCTGTATTTGTTTGTAATAATATTTCCGTTACAGTTTTATAAAATTCATTTTTTAGTTCTGTTGAATCAACCTCATTTGAATTATTTATGAATAATCCATCTAAAAGTCTTTTTTCATTTGCTTTGTTACCATCATATTCTTTAAGTTTAACTATTTTAAATTTTCCAGGTTGAAGAACTCCTCGTTTTTCACAATTTTTTATTTTTATATAACCTTTATTGGCTAAATATATAATTAATGAAACAACATCTTTTCTATTTGCATATCCTTTATATAAAAATCCAACCTCTAAACTATTAAATTCCTCAGGAGGAAGAAATTGGATAATCTTTACAACTTTATTATCTTTTCCATATTTTTTCCAAATTAAAAATGTTATTACTACAAATAATATAGGAATTATAATTGAAATAAGTGTTATATAATCAAAATTGTTTTCATTGTAAACAAAATAATTATCAGGCAATTCTACTCTTATAGTTAAATATTCTCCAAGATTTAATTTATCATTAAGTTCTCCAACAATTACATTGCCCTCCACATTATATAGAATATTTGGCTTATATGAAGAACCTTTTATTCCAGAATAAAAACTAATTTTTGACACATCAAAATCTTTAGGCATTTTAATCGAAAACGTAGTTTTGTTTATAGTTGTATCCCATTCTCCTCCTATTAAATTAAAATAAAATTCATCATAGTCTTTATTTTTGTCTTTTCCCAAATCATATACATAATTAATAGTATAATTTTTTGTCCCTATTATAGTTTTATTTTTATCTCCTATTGTTATTATCTTATAAGAGTTCTCATTATGAGTTGTAAACTTATCATTAACACTAATATCTTTTACTCTAGCATTATTTTTAAAATAAGTTCCATCATTTCTTGCAATATTATTAGTAATTGGAATTTTTCTAAAGATTCCATGCTTATATGTATTAAAATAAACCTCTATATTCTCTTCTATCGCCATAGAATTATTTTCATTTACAATCATATTTATATTATACTTATTTATAGTGTAATCTTCTGCATAAACATTAGTAAATATAAACATAAAACTAAAAATTAATAATATACTTAAAAATATATGTTTTATAAATCTTTTCATCTTATTTCTCCAATCCTAATTTTGTATTTTATAATTATATGTTTTTGACTCAAACATTTTTTGAGGTTTAAATTTAAATAAGTAAGCAATAATATTACTAGGAAACATTTGTATCTTATTATTAAATTTTCTAACTGTACTATTATAATATCTCCTTGTATTTGCTATTTCATTTTCAAGCAATACTAATTTATTATATAATTCCATAAAGCTTTTACTTGCTTTAAGTTTAGAATAAGTTTCTGAAATAATAAATACTTTCTCTATTTTATTAGATAAGATATTGTTGAAATATAATTTTTCTTCTGTATTAAGAATATCATAAGAATTATTTTTTAATTCCATAATTTCTTTAACCAAGTTTTTTTCATATTTATCATAGTCTTTAATAAATTTTGTAATATTTGGAATTAAATCCCATCTCTTTTTTAAATAAATATCCATAGTGAAAAAGGCTTCTTTGACTATATTTTCTAGTTTTACTAAGTTATTATAAGTAAGTATACCCCATATTAATATAATAATTAATACTAATATAATAAAATAAATAAAAATACTATCACCCCTTTTTAATTTTATCTTTTTATAACATATCAAATATTGATAATTGACTTGACTCAGGTAAGCTTTTTAAAATACCCATTATTTTCATTTTTTCTATTAATGTTGTAGATACTTTACATCTTTTTTGGAATTGTTCTATGCTTATAAATTCTTTTTCTTCTCTTTCTGTTATTATATTATTTGCAACAGTATCTCCTAGTCCATCTATTGCTCTAAATGGTGGTATTAATGTTTTTCTGTCTTCATCTATCACAAAGTTTCTTGAATGAGATTTATTTAAGTCTACACTTCCAAACTTGAAGCCTCTTGCAGTCATTTCTTGTGCTACTTCAAGGGTAGATATTAAATCTTGTTCTTTTACTGTAAGTCCGAATTTTTTTAGTTTTAGCTCTCCTAGTCTTTCTTTTATTTTATCATAACCTAGCTCCATGGCTTCTAAGTCAAATGAAAAACATTTTATTGAAAAGAATGTTGCGTAGTATTCTATTGGTCTGTTTATTTTAAACCATGCTATTCTCCACGCTGCGGATATATATGCTGTTGCATGGGCTTTTGGAAACATGTATTTTATTTTATCGCATGAATCTATATACCAGTCTGGGATATTATTATCTTTTAGAAGTTTTTTATATTCATCCCATTTATCTTTCATTTTCTTTTGTCTTCCTTTACGAACAAGTTCCATTATTTTAAATGCATCTATTGGTTTTATTCCATTATTACTTAAATAAACCATTATATCATCACGACATCCTATTGTTTCTTTAAATTTACATGTTCCATTTCTAACTAAATCTTGAGCATTACCATTCCAAACATCTGTACCATGTGAAAGCCCTGATATTTTTACAAGTTCTGCGAATGTTGTAGGTTTTGTCTCTAAAACTATTCCTATTACAAATCTTGTGAACTCTGGAAGTCCAACACATCCTACTTCACAGTCTATTTGTTCTGGAGTTACTCCTAGAGCTTTTGTTGAAGTAAATAAACTCATTACTTCTTTATCATCCATTGGTACTGTATCTGGATCTATTCCTGTTAAATCGTGTAACATTTTAAATATTGTTGGGTTATCGTGTCCTAGTATATCTAGTTTTAATAAACAGTCTTCTATATCATGGTAATTAAAATGAGTTGTAGCCCACTCTGCTGTTACATCATCTGCAGGATATTGAAATGGTGTAAAGTCAAATATTTCTTTGTAATCAGGTACTACTACAATACCTCCAGGATGTTGTCCTGTTGTTCTTTTAACTCCTGTTACTCCGATTGCTAAACGTTCTATTTCAAGAGGTCTCACACCTTCAATACCTCGATCTTCATAGTATCCTTTTACAAAACCATAAGCTGTTTTTTCTGCTACTGTTCCTATAGTACCCGCTCTATATACATGATCTTCTCCGAATAATACTTTAGTAAAATCATGTGCTCTTGCTTGATAATCTCCGGAAAAATTCAAATCAATATCAGGTACTTTGTCAGCATTAAAGCCTAAGAAAGTTGCAAATGGCATATCTTGTCCATCTTTTCTAAACTTTGTGCCACACTCACAAACTCTATCTGGAAGATCATATCCACTTGGATAATCTTTACCATAACTTCTTCCTGTTTCATCTTCAAAAATACTTTTTTTACAATTTGGACAAACATAATGAGCAGGAAGTGGATTAACTTCGGATATACCTAACATAGTAGCAGCAAATGATGATCCTACAGAACCACGTGATCCTACAACATAACCATCTTTATTACTTTTTTCTACTAGTTTTTGTGATATTAAATATATAGAATCAAATCCACCATTTATAATACCATTAAGCTCAGAATCTAATCTATCTTTAACTAAAGCAGGAAGCGGATCTCCATATATAGAATGAGCTTTTGTATAACATATTTCTTTTATAGTTTCCTCGCTATTTTCAAATTTTGGTGAAAATGGTATTCCCTTAGTATCCGGTATTACATCAAATTCTTCTATTTGTTCTTGTATTTTATTAGTATTTGTAACTACTATTTCTTTAGCTTTATCATCTCCTAGAAAAGAGAAATCTTCTAACATTTCTTTTGTTGTTCTAAAATGCATTGATGGTATGCTTTTTATATCTTTTCTATTTAAAGGATGTCTTCCTCCACCTGGTACTTTTTGATTTACTATTATTTCTCTATAAATCTTATCATCTTTATCTAAGTGATGAACATCTCCAGTTGCTACTACTAACTTTCTTTTTTCATCTGCTACTTTTATTATTTTCTTTATATTGTCCTTTACCTCATCCATACTTCTAAAATCAGATAAATCTATTAAATGAGAATAAACTTCTGGTGGTTGAACTTCTACATAATCATAAAAATTCATTAAATTACTTAGTTCTTCTTCACTTTTACTACGTGCTTGTCTAAATATTTCACTATTTGCACAACTACTTCCTATAAGAAGACCTTCTCTATGCTTTTCTATCTCACTTCTTATTATTCTTGGGGTTTTATATAAATACTTTGTATTTGCATAACTTACTATTTTAAATAGGTTTTTAAGTCCTACTAAGTTTTTTACTAATATATTTATATGAAATAATTCTCCAAATTTATGTATCTCATCTTTACTTACAAGTTCATTTATTTGACTTGCTTTTTCTATTTTTTTTGTTTTTAATTTAAGTAACATTTGGTGTAATATTTTAGCAGTTGCTAAAGCATCATAATCTGCTCTGTGATGTCCTTCTTCATCAAATTCTATGCCATATCTTTTTACAAGTGCAGAAAGTGAATGTCTTGAGTAGTCAGTGTCTAATGCTCTTGATAATTGCAATGTATCAATTAGCATATTTTTATATTCACCTAAATTATATTTTTGATATGCCATTTCTAAGAAAGATGCATCAAACTTTGCATTATGTGCAACCATTGGTAAATCTCCAGTCCACTCTATAAACTCTTTTATTACTTCTTCTTCACTAGGACAATCACTTAACATTTCATCTGTTATATGAGTAAGCTTTACTATATGTTCTTCTAGTTTTCTCTTTGGATTAATAAGTCTATCAAAAGATGCTATTATCTCTCCATTTTTTATTTTAACTGCTCCAACTTCTATTATTTGATCTCCTCCACCTGCATTAAATCCTGTTGTTTCAAAATCAAATACTACATAAGTATTATCAAGTAAATTAGAATCATCTTCTCTAAAGATTAAATCTAAATCATCATCTATCATAGCAAGTTCAACTCCAAAAAGTATTTTAATATCTTTTTTAAATTTACTTGCCGCAGGATAAGTTTGTATAGCATTATGATCTGTTATCGCTATTGCTTTATGTCCCCATTTTATTGCTCTTTTAATAAGATCTGACACTGATACTACTCCATCCATTTGACTCATTGTAGTATGTGTATGAAGTTCAACTCTTTTTTCCTCTAAAGTATCCATAGGAACACTCTCTTCTTTTTCAATTATTTCAATAACTCTAGCATTTAATACAAAATCATTATAAAAATTATTATTCTTTACATAACCTGAAACCTTAATCCACATATCTTCTTTAAACTTACTTAATAATTCCTCATACTCTTCTTCACTTCTTGCAAACACTCTAAGATACATACTAGTAGAATAATCAGTAACTTTTAAAGTCAAAGAATTAAAACCTTTTTTAGTCGAAGGCATTATACCAAATATTTTAACTTCTACAGAAACATTATCTATTTCATAATTAATATCATTTAACTTAGTAATAGAATCTTTTACTTCTCCAAACAACCCCTTTTTACTTGTATATTTTTTATTTGAATTATTATTAGTCTTAAAACTATTTTCTTGTTTATAATTATTTTGTTTTAAAACAGGTTCTTCACTCTTAGTCATAAATGTCTTTAACTTATCATCATCTATTTTATTTAAAGACATAATTTCTTCTTTTATACTATTTCCTTTCTCTACATTAAATCTAATACTAGGAATAGTCTTATAACCAAAACATCTATAATACTTTTCTATACATTCCATCTTTTTACTTAAAGTAATTTCTTCTGCTTTATTATAAACTTCTACATAATAATTATCATTATCTTTAACTAATCTATCTTTAAACATGTTAAAAAAAAGATTATTGTTATTAATTAATATTAATATATTCTTATAATAATCTTCATATAAACTAAAATCTTCATTAGTAGTTTCTACTATAATATTATAATTATATTTATTATATGTATATTCTTTTAATTTATCTAGAAATGTTTTTAATTCGTTATATTTAAAGTTAGTTTTATTACTTATATAAATATTCCATAAGTTTTTATCTTCTTCTACTACTATTTTGGTTAGTATAGCATTTTCAAAAGAGGGAAACATCTCTTTTGGATAATTAATCTTTTTTAATAAATTTTCAAGTCTTGCTTCCATGTTTCCTCCTTTATAAGACTTCTATTGCCTCTACTGGGACTAGTTTTGTCTTAAATATACTTCTTTTATTCTTAACAAGATATGCTATAAATGAATAAATATCAACTGTTCTAAGTATTTTTTCATACTTGTATTTTGTTTTATCAAAAAATATATTATCCCTTACCATATACTTATCAAAATCTTCTTCTTTTACTCCTAAATACATAAGCCAGTATGGATATACTTTTTCTTTTAATTCTCTTAAATTCTTTTTACCTATTTTATATTTTGATTCTTTAGAAATTCTTGTATATAATTCATTTGTTATAGCAAGTTCTACTACTACATCAAGTATTTCTTGTTCATTAGTTTTAAGTTTAGATAATTCATTTTTAATTATTTTATACATTAAATAAGTTAGAAAATTATCTTTATCTCTTGTAATAATCTTTTTACCTATAGTTATAGTATTAGTCTTAAAATCAGTTTCTACTACATCTAAATTTGGGTGTAATACACATATTTTATAACTGTTATTTATAGAAAATTTTAATATTTGATTTAATTCTCTTTGATAAATTTTTCTATTTTTATCCCATATTTCTAAAATATTATTTCTATATTTATTAGTTTCATGTTTAATTCTTTTATATTGAGGAGCATTTTCTATTAGATTATAAATTAAATCATCATTTGGTATAAAGTCTTCTAGGTAACGAAGTATTTCTTCTTTATCTGCATGTACTAGTGAATATTCTTTTTTATATTTATTCCACAATTCTTGTTTTAAGCTATGAATATTATCACTTACTGAAGACTGATATAATAAATGCCAAATAAGTAAGTATTTGTTTACTATAATATCTAATTTCATATGAACCACCTTCTGTAGATATAATATCATATTTTCTTATACTCTAACAAGAAAAATCTAGATAAATGTGATTTTTAAGTAAAAATGTCCGCTTTTTTGATTTGATTTACAAGTAGAAA
>CAZBFY010000030.1:6925-9862 GCA_964491445.1 uncultured Mycoplasma sp. | reverse complement strand
GAGCACTTGGTTTGGGACCAAGGGGTTGCAGGTTCAAATCCTGTCTTCCCGACCATTATGTATTTTTCTCCGTATTTACGGAGTTTTTATTTTTTCTAATCATTGTAAGTGTTATAATAAAAATATCATTTGATAAATAATAAAATGTTTTTAATAGTATAAGGATATTTTTGATTAAAATTAAATATGTTTTATATAGGAGATGATACTTATGATAAAAGATAATATTAATTCTAACGAGTGTATTCATAATTTTGAAAAGCTTGGTAATCCTGTTTTAAAAACTATTGATGGGTTTTATAAATGGGAAGAAGAATATAAGGAAGGAGAGGCTTTTCAGTTTTATATATGTAGTAAGTGTCGTAAGATAGAGTGTGTTGATTTTAATTTATTTGATGATAAACCAGTAGTGGATTTTGAAAAGGTTAATAATATAAGAAAAAGGTAAAGTGTAAAGAAAAATAAATGTTTTTGATTTGGCTTTTTCTTTTTTAGTTATTGTTGTACAATTATGTAAAGGAGTAGTAGTAATGAATAGATTAAGACATGTAGCAATTATAGTAGATGGTAATGGTAGATGGGCTAAATTAAAAGGTAAAACAAGAAGTGAAGGTCATTTAGAGGGCTCTAAGACATTAGAAAAGTTAATATTTCATGTATCAGATAATACTGATATAGAAGTACTTAGTTTATATGTTTTTTCAACTGAAAATTTTAAAAGAGATAAAAAAGAAGTAGATTATTTAATGAGTTTATTTATTAGATGGTTTAAGAAGAGTAAAAAAGAATATAAAAATAAAAATATAAAAATATTATTTTCTGGTAGGAAAGATCCTTTAAGTAATAAAGTGTATAGTGCTATGAAAGAGTTAGAAAACGATACAAAAAATAATACAGGTCTTATTGTTAATTTTTGTTTAAATTATGGTGGTAGAGCTGAAATAGTAGATGCTACTAAGAAAATAGTAAAAGATGTAGTAGAGGGTAATATTAACATTAATGATATAGATGAAGATTATTTTTCTAATAAGTTATATAATAAATTACCAGATGTAGATTATTTAATAAGAACTAGTGGTGAGCAAAGAATAAGTAATTTTTTGTTATGGGAAATATCTTATGCAGAATTTATATTCGTTGATACTTATTTTCCTGACTTTAATACTTATGAATTTGATAAGGTTATAGAGAAGTATTATAAGAGAGATAGAAGATTTGGAGATGTAAAGCATTATTAAATTTGAAAAAAGTGCTTTTTTTTGTTTTAGTTGTGTGATAGAATGAAAATAGGTTAGAGTCTGTAACACAATTATTGTCTGAAAGGAGAAGTTAGTATGTCCGATTTAACTAATAGTTATAGAAATATGCAGAAAGAAGAAGACAAGAAAGTATTTTATGGTGAAAGAGATATAATAGAACGACCTGGTTTTGATAGTATAGAGTCTTTTGATAAAGGAATCAAAGATGTTAAAAACGAAATAAGCGATTATGATGAATTATTATTGGAAAATCAAAGAAAATTAAAAGAAATTACAAGAGAAGAAGATTTTTATAAAGTTCATCCTGAGGTAGCTCTTCCTGGAGAAGTATCTAAATTATATGACATGTATGTATCTTTAATTGACAAAAAGAAGATGCTATTAGAAAAACAAGAAAAAAGCAAGAAAAATTTAATGGAATTAGAAGAGGCTAAAAAAGAGTTCATAAGGGAGAAAAGGAAGTTTTATAAAAATGATGTTAATGATAGAATGTCTTTACTAAATGAACATAATAGGAAACAACAAGAAATGAAAGAATTAGAGTATAAAATTTCTATCGGAGGAGCAAATGAGTTTGAAAAAGAAAGATATAATGTTTTAAAAAATGAGATTATTCCTGAAATAGAAGAAAGATTAAGTATGAGGACTAATAATAATGAGGTTCCAAGTGACAGTTCCGAAAATAATGAAAAAAATCAAGAAAATAATGAGGAAAAAGTTGTAAATGATGATGAACAAGAAATAGTAAATGAAGAAGATGGAACAGAGTTGACAAAAAAAGAAAAGTTCAAGAAAATAGCTAAAAAAGTTCTGAAATGGAGTGCAATAGTTGGAGGTGTTGCACTTGTAGCTGGAGCTATATATCAATTTATGCAAGGAGATACAACTTCGATTTCACAAGTTATGCATGGTGCTGCTGATGCAGTTAATAATGTTGCAGGTAGTGTTGATTCCGCCCAAGTTGGACTTAATAGTACCAGTGTAGGAGATATTTCTAATATATTCCAATCTAATGTAGATGTCATGAATGGAGTTAATGCTATGACTCCTAATGAGTGGGCTAGTGATCAAATAGTGGGAATTGTAGATGCTAATAATAATGTTTATGATGCAGGTACTATCGGTGATATAGTAAATGCACAAAATCAAGGCATAGATGTTCAATCTGTAGCAGTAGGAAATGGAAGTTTTACTCCAGGAAATGTTTCGGGGTTTGTTGATATAGATAGTGTTTCATTGGGAGGTAAGTCAAGATGATAGATAAAAAAGATAAAATCATAACTTTAAAAAATGGTACTAGATATGTTATAGTTGCTCAATGTTTATACGATGGTACACCTTATTATTTTGCTTCGTTATTAGAAAATAATGAAACTACTGAAGAATTTAAAATTTTAACAATTTATAGAGACGGTATTACTGGTAAAGAAAAAGTAAAATTAATAACAAATGATAATATAATAAAAAATGTATGTCGAATAATGGAAAATACTATATAAACTTTACATAAATAAAGATTTGTGTTATAATTATGAGGATTTATGAGGTGAGGAGAAATGGATAATTTAACTAATGCTTATAGCAATATGCAAAAAGAAGAAGACAAGAAAGTGTTTTACGGTCAAAGAGATATAATAGAACGACCTGGTTTTGATAGTATAGAGTCTTTTGATAAAGG
>CAZBFY010000030.1:0-6825 GCA_964491445.1 uncultured Mycoplasma sp. | reverse complement strand
AAAAACAAGAAAAAAGCAAGAAAAATTTAATGGAATTAGAAGAGGCTAAAAAAGAATTTATAAGAGAAAAAAGAAAAACAAATAAGAATGAAATTAATGATAAAATGTCTTTATTAGATGAACATAGCAGAAAACAACAAGAAATTAAAGAATTAGAATATAAAATTTCTAATGGTGTAGCCAACGAATTTGAAAAAGAAAGATATAATGTTTTAAAAAATGAAATCGTTCCCGAAATTGAAAAAAAATTAAAAAACGAGCATGAAGAAGATGTTATTTATCAAGAAGTTCAAAATAACAATACAGTATCATCAGAAATCAGTAAAGATAGTAATGATGAAATATATCATGAAGTAATTGGAAAACAAGATAGTGAGGTAATTCCAGAAATAAGACAAGAAAATGTTGTTGTAAAAGGTGCTACTAGACCTGCTAATTTGTTTGAAGTTGTTACACCTAATGAAAATTTTAAAGTAAAAAGCCAAGAAAGAAAGCTTGTAGGTGCTTATCCGCTTACAGTAGAAGATCTTGAGAAAAATAGTGGTTTTGAGAAAGAAAAAAAGAAAACTGTTATGAAAATTATTACTGCTCCTAAGAAAATCTTTGATAGTATAAAAAGAAAATTTCAAGAACATTTAGAAAAGAAAGAACAAAAACAACTTGAATGTCAAATTATAGAAGATAAATTGTCAAATAGTGGTGATTTTGAAGTTGAGCCACCTGTAATAGAAAAAGAATATGAAGAAATAATTAATGAAAGACCAAATACTGTTAATACTGAAAATAATCCTGAAGTAACTAAAGTATTTGCTAGATAGAAAGGGGATATAAATATGACATTTAAAAGATATGATGTAATAACTTTTGAAGAAAATGATAAAGTAGTAGTGCTAGCTGCCTTAGTACATGAAGGCAATGAATATGTATATGTAAATGAAATTTTACCAGATGAATCTGATGTTACTGATGTATATAAAGTTATGGTAGTACATTACGAAGATGGTACTTTGGAAAAAGTTATTGATCCTAAACTTTTAGGAGAATTGTTACCACAATTTCAAGTATTATTAGAACAAGCAGAATAAGTATGAAAATGGGGTGTTAAGAGTGGATAGTTTAACTAATATTTATAAAAATATGCAAAAAGAAGAGGATAAAAAAGTATTTTACGGAGAAAGTGACATAATAGAACGTTCTGGTTTTGATAGTATAGATTCTTTTGAAAAGGGAATAAAAGATTTAGAAGAAGAACTCAAAAGCTATGATGAATTATTGTTAGAAAATCAGAAAGTATTAAAAGAAATAGTGCAAAATGAAGATTTTTATAAAGCTCATCCAGAAGTAGCACTTCCTGGAGAAATTTCAAAATTACATGATAAATATTTATCTTTAATGGATAGAAAAAAAATATTATTGGAAAAACAAGAAAAAGAAAAAGCTTATTTAAGTGAATTGAGAGAGGCAAAACAAGAATTCATAAGAGAAAAAAGAAAGTTTTATAAAAATGATGTTAAAGATAGAATGTCCTTGCTAAATGAACATAGTAGAAAGCAACAAGAAATGAAAGAATTAGAATATAAAATTTCTATTGGAAAAGCTAATCAATTTGAAAAAGAAAGATTTGAAGTTTTAAAAAATGAAATTATTCCTGAAATTGAAAATGATTTAAAGAGAAGTAAAGAATCAACTAATACTCAAGAAGATTTTAATTTAGAAGAACTTGCTGATATGATGACTCCTGAAGAAATGAATACAATTTTGCAAATGAAAGCTTCAGGCAATTATGATGATACTATACTAAATAATATTTCTACTAGATTAGGAGTTCCTGTATCTAAACTTGAAGAAATTGCTGCAAAAAAAGAGGCTAAGTTAAAAGAACAAGAAAAGGATAAAGAAGTAGAAAAAGATAATAATACTAATGAAAACAGTGCTGGAAATAGTGGTTCTTCTTCTGATGCTGATACTCAAGAAAAAAGTGATGATGAGAAAACACCTAAAGTAGATACTCAATTAGAAAAACCTAAGAAAGTAAAAGGCATTGGTAAGATAACTGGAAAACTAAAAGCAAAAATTAATGCTAATGCTGCTATTGCTGTAGCTGCAGTTGCTGCTGGTATTGCTATACTTGCTGCTAATCCTCTTGCTATGGGTTATGCTGTTATAGCGGGTGCTGGTAAAATTTATATGGATTATAGTAAGGGTAAAAAATAAAATTACATTTATATGTAGTTTTTTTTTAATAATTTAGTGTTATTCTTTTTTTGTTTACTTTTATTACATTATCTTCTTTTAGATTCTTTATTTCTCTTTGCATAGCACTTCTATCTACCCCTAGATAGTCTGCTAAATCAGTATAAGTAAGTGGAATAGTAAATGTTTTTGATAACTTCTTTTTTGATATTATATCTAGATAAGTTAATATTTTTTCTCTTATTGTTTTTTTTACTAATATTTCTATTCTTTCATTACTATTAATTATTTTTTCTGATAATATATTTAGTGTGTTTTCTACTAATTTACTATGAAATGGACATGCTTTTTTACATCTTTTTGTAATATGGTAATAGTCTATAAATAGTATTTCTGTTTCTTCTAGGGCTCTTATACTTAATTCATCTATATTATAACTTGAGAATACCTCTCCAAATATATCATCTTCTGATAATGTATCTATAATAGTTCTATTTCCATTATAATCATTTCTAATAAGTTCTGCACTTCCTTTAGTTATTATTCCTATTGTGCTTGTATTTCCTATATAATTCATAATAACCATATCTTTTTTAAAGGTTCTTTTTTTTGCTTCAAAACATTTTAACATTTTTGTTATATCTTCATCTTTTATATTTGTAAATATATTTGTTTTTTTCATTTTTTATACCTCTTTACACTTTATTTCTTTTATTTAATTATATTTTATTTTTGTTGCAAATGCAACATTATTAAATATTATTTTGTGTTAGAATTATAATTGTAAACATATTAGAGAGGAGTAAATTTTATGAAAGTTATTAAACGTGATGGACGTGCTGTTGATTTTGATAGGGAAAAGATTAGAATTGCTATTACTAAAGCTAATTCTGATGTTAGTGAAGAAGAAAGAGTTAGTGATAGACAAGTTCTTAATATAATTAAGTATATTGAAAGTCTTAATAAGAAAAGAATTTTGGTTGAAGATATTCAAGATATTATAGAGAAAAAGTTAATGGATATTAAGAAGTTTGATCTTGCTAAAGCTTATATTATATATCGTTATAATAGAGCTCTTGTTAGGAAGAGCAATACTACTGATGAGTCTATTTTAAGTCTTATAAAAAATGAAAATAAAGAGTTAAATGAAGAAAATTCTAATAAGAATCCTACAGTAGCTTCTACTCAAAGGGATTATATAGCAGGAGAAGTATCTCGTGATTTAACTAAGAGAATTCTTTTGCCAGAAAAGATTAGTAAAGCTCATGAGGAAGGTGTAATTCATTTTCATGATGCAGATTATTTTGTTCAACCAATATTTAATTGTTGTCTTATAAATATTGGGGATATGCTTGATAATGGTACAGTTATGAATGGTAAAATGATTGAAACTCCAAAGAGTTTTCAAGTTGCTTGTACGGTGATGACTCAGATTATTGCTGCTGTTGCTAGTAATCAGTATGGTGGTCAATCTGTTGATGTTAGTCACCTTGGTAAGTATCTTAGATATAGTCGTGAAAAGTTTAGAAAAAAAATAGAAGAAAAACATAAAGGTAAAATTACTAAAGAAGAAATAAATTCTTTAGTAGAAGATAGATTAAAAGAAGAACTTTCTTCTGGGGTTCAAACTATACAATATCAAATTAATACATTAATGACTACGAATGGTCAAACTCCTTTTGTTACTTTGTTTTTATGTTTGAGAGAAGATGATCCTTATATTGAAGAAAATGCTATGATTATTGAAGAAATTTTAAATCAAAGACTTAAGGGCATAAAAAATGAAAAAGGTGTATATGTTACTCCAGCTTTTCCTAAACTTATTTATGTTTTAGATGAACATAATGTATTAAAAGGTGGTAAATATGATTATTTAACTAAACTTGCTGTTAAGTGTTCTTCTAAGAGAATGTATCCTGATTATATATCTGCGAAGAAGATGAAAGAAAATTGTGAAGGCAATGTTTATAGTCCTATGGTAATTATAAATTTGAAGGTAGATTTAATCAAGGTGTTGTAAGTATTAATCTTCCTCAGATAGGAATTTTATGTGAAGGTGATGAGGATAAGTTTTTTGAGATTCTTGATGAGAGATTAGAACTTTGTTATGAAGCTATTATGTGTCGTCATTATGCTCTTCTTGGTACTTATTCTGATACTAGTCCTATTCATTTTCAACATGGTGCTATTGCAAGACTTAAAAAAGGTGAGAAGATAGATAAGTTATTAAAGGATGGATATTCTTCTATATCACTTGGATATATTGGTATTTATGAGACTACTAAACTTGTAAAAGGAGTAAGTCATACTGATAAAATAGGAGAAGAGTTTGCTCTTAAACTTATGAATAAATTAAGAAATACAGTAGATAAATGGAAAAAAGAGACTGGTATTGGTTTTGCTCTTTATGGAACTCCTGCTGAAAGTTTGTGTTATAGATTTGCTCGTATAGATAAAGAAAAGTTTGGTACTATTAAAGATATTACTGATAAAGGTTATTATACTAATTCTTATCATGTTGATGTAAGAGAGAAAATAGATGCTTTTGATAAACTTGCTTTTGAAAGTAAATTTCAAAAAATATCAAGTGGGGGTGCTATTAGTTATGTTGAGATTCCTAATATGAGACATAATTTAAAAGCTTTAGAAGAACTAGTTAAGTTTATTTATGATAATATTCAGTATGCTGAGTTTAATACTAAGAGTGATTATTGTCATGAATGTGGTTTTGATGGTGAAATTATAATTAATAAAGATTTAGAGTGGGAATGTCCTAATTGTGGTAATAAAAATAAGAGTAAGATGAATGTTACTAGAAGAACTTGTGGTTATCTTGGAGAAAATTTTTGGAATGAGGGTAAGACTAAAGAAATATCTGAAAGAGTTTTACATTTGTAGGTGTTATTATGAAGTATGCTACTATTAAAAAAAATGATGTTGCTAATGGTCCTGGTATTAGAGTTTCTATATTTGTAAGTGGTTGTAATCATCATTGTCCTGGTTGTTTTAATAAAGAAGCTTGGGACTTTGATTATGGTAATGAATTTACAGATGATACTATACTTGAGATTATTGATGCTATGAATCATGATTATATAAGTGGTTTGTCTTTACTAGGAGGAGAACCTTTTGAACATGTTAATCAGGTTGGACTTTTAAAACTTGTTAAAAGAGTTAAAGAAGTTTATCCTGATAAAGATATATGGGCTTATTCTGGATATTTATTTGATAGGGATATTGTTGAAAGGCAAGCTCTTGCTTTTCCAGAGACTAAGGAATTACTTAGTTATATAGATGTTATTGTAGATGGAAAGTTTATTGAAGAGAAGAAGAATCCTAATTTATACTTTAGGGGTTCTTCTAATCAAAGAGTTATTGATGTTAGGGAGAGTCTTGAGTTTGGAGAAGTTAGTGAAATTATATTAGAAAAGGAGAAAGTTTTATGTTAAGTGGTAAAGTAAATATTAAAAAATTAGATGAAAGAGCTAAGGTTCCTGTTTATGGTACTGAGTTTTCTGCCGGAGCAGATCTTTATGCAATACTTGATAATGATATAGTTATAAAACCTGGTTGTACTGAGTTTATAAAGACCGGTCTTGCTTTTGAAATTCCATATGGTTATGTTGGACTTGTTTATGCAAGAAGTGGTCTTGCTTGTAAAAAGGGAGTGGCTCCTGCTAATAAAGTTGGAGTAATAGATGCTGATTATCGTGGAGAAGTAATGGTTGCTCTTCATAATCATTCTTTAGAAAATGTTACTATTAGTAATGAAGAGAGAATAGCACAATTTGTTATTATGCCTTATTTTAAAGCAGAGTATAAAGTTGTTGATTCTTTAGAAGATACAGTAAGAGGAGAAGGTGGATTTGGTTCTACTGGTAGTAAATAATGTTTTTTAGAAAGATGAACTTTGATGATATAAAGAGTGTAAGTAATATATATCTTGAATCTTTTGGAGTTTGTACGGATAAAATAAATTATACTAAAGATAATATTTATGTAGTAGGTAAAGACTCTGTTATAATGGGTATGTGTATGATAGATTGTATTGATCATGTATTTTCAGGAGATAAAGTTTTTTATATTAACGATATTTGTGTTAGTATAAATTATAGGAGAAAAGGAGTAGCATCTTTTATGCTATCAGAAATTGTTAAATTAGCCCAAGAAGAGAAAGTAACTTCTATTATGTTAACCTCTAATAAAGATAGATGTAGTGCTATTAGTCTTTATGAAAAGTTTGGTTTTGAAAAGTATGATACTAATGTAATGAAGAAGATAAGTTTTTAGATTTTCTTCTTTTTGTATAAAGTCAAAATAAAAAGCTAGAAAGTATTTATAAATTCCTAACTCATGTTTTAAGCTGATAATATAGTTTTAATAATAACAACTATATTAAGTTTCTTATTTCTTTTTCAGATAAACCAGTACATTCTGATATAGTTTTAATATCTATATCTTTTTTTAACATATTTTTTGCTGTTTCTGTTATTCCCTTTTCTTTTCCCTCTGCCAAACCTTTTGCTTTGCCTTCTGCCAAACCTTTTGCTTTGCCCTCTGCCAAACCTTCGGCTTTGCCTTCTGCTAGTGCTTTTTCTCTTGCTTCATTTTTTAAAGTATTCATTACCATTT
>CAZBFY010000029.1:0-9872 GCA_964491445.1 uncultured Mycoplasma sp. | reverse complement strand
TGTAGTAGCACAATTAGAAAAACAAGAAGAAAACCCTAAAACATTTGATAATATATTACTCTATGTAGCAACTAGTATTATTTCTTTATCAGGATTAGGTGCTATTGGAATTTATACTTATAGAAAGAATAAATTAATTCAAGTTAGATAACCTCTAACTTTTTTCATTCTATTAAAGTTGGTTTTAAGACTATTATTATAAGTTAGTAGTATTGTATAAATATCTAAATCTTTTTTATATCTTTCTTATTATTTTGAATTATTTTATCCATTTCATTATTAATAATTTCATTTTAAAAATCATTTTCATATATATTAAATATCATGTAGGTATAGAAATGTTTTTTTTCTGTTAAGTCAAGTTCTAAATATTTGGCTGAAAAGAATAATAGATATTTATATTTATTAAAATTAGTTATTGTTTTACTATAGCTTGAATCTAATATACTTAGAATTTGTTTTAATAAAATAATAACATTTTTCATATTAAAATTTACACTGAAACTATTATTTTCTAATAGATAAATTGCTAATCTGATTTTGTCAATATTACTTAAATTATCATATTTTTGTATTAATTCTATAACTTTTTTAAAATTTTTATTTATAATGGTTATAAGCAATTTTTAAGTAATCATCCCGTGTGTATGCAACATTCAAAGAACTCTTTGTTTTAGGCCACCTGATAGGGTATCTGGATAGCTATTTATAAAGTCTTTTAAACCATATTTATTTAATAGATTTATAACATTTTGTTTTGTTTTTTTGTTTAAATTATTATTGATTTCTAGTCCTAGACAAGCATTTTCTAGGACTGTTCTCCAAGGAAAAAGTGAATCTTCTTGTAACATGTATCCTATTTTAGGGTTTTTAATATTGTATGTAATATCTCCTTTATAATCTTTTATTATTCCTGCGAGTATTGTAAGTATTGTTGATTTTCCACATCCAGAAGGTCCTACTATGGAGATAAATTCTTTGTCTTTTATGCTAAAGTTTATGTTTTCTATAGCAAGTATTTCATTTTCTTTTGTATGATAAGTTTTCTTTAAGTTTTTTATTTCTAATAGATTATCTTTCATATATTAAATCTTTGTAACTTACTTTTTTGTCTAAGAATCCTGCTTCTATAACTATATCTTGTAAGTGATCAAATGATTCTTGGGTAAATGTTGTTGTTTTTGGCCAAGTGTTGTTTTGTTTATAGCTTTCTACTGCATTTTTTATATCATTATATGATGTGTCTGGGAATTGGTTCATTATTGCTTTTGCTATTTCATCGCTTGTGTTATTATTTACAAAATCTAGTCCTTTTTGTATTGCTTTGTCAAATTTTTCTATTGTTTCTTTGTTGTTTTTGATGTAGCTTATTCTTGCGTTATAAGCTGTATAAGGGACATTGTCTGTTAGTGTTCCTAGTTGTTTTACTTTGTATCCATATCCTTCGTTTACTATTTGGGTTGCTACTGGTTCAAATAATGTTACGAAGTCTCCAGTACCTCCGATGAATGCTCCTGCCATTGATGCGAAGTCTATACTTGTGTCAATGGTTAAGTCTGTTTTTGGGTTTATTCCATTTTGTTTTAAAGCATATTCTAGTGTCATTTCAGGCATTCCACCTTGTCTTCCTCCGATTACGTATTTTCCTTTTAAGTCTTCTATTTTAAAGTCTTTTATTTCTTCTCTTGAAATTAGAAAGGAACCATCTTTTTGTGTTAATTGTGAGAATGTTTTTATATAATCTTTTTCTCCTTTATTATAAACATATATTGTAGCTTCTGAACCTGATAGTCCTACATCTGCATCTTTTGATAGTACTGCGGCCATTACATTGTCTGCTCCACTTGTTAGGGTAAGTTCTATATCAAGTCCTTCTTCTTCGAAGTATCCTTTTTCTATAGCAACGTATTGTGGTGCATAGAAAACACTATGGGTTACTTCTGCTACTTTAACTTTTGTAAGGTTATTACCATCTTTGCTTGTATAGAAACAAATTAGTGTGATACTTAGTATTAAAATAACTATACAAGTAATAATTGTAATTAATCTTTTCATATTTTTCCTCCTTCTGTTACAATTTATTATATTCATATTTTGATTAAGTGTGATATAATGAATTAGGAGGATATTTTTATGGATATAGTTTATACTTTAGAAGAAGTTAATAATAAAAAGGTTTCTTGTTTTTTAGCAGGTCCAACTCCTAGGGATAAAGATGTTTCTTCGTGGAGAGGGGATGCTATTAAGCTTTTTTCTAAATATGGTTTTAAAGGAACGCTTTATGTACCAGAATTTAGAGATAAGTCTTATTATGATGTTGATACAGGTTTTAATGAGATGAAATGGGATCAACAGGCTCTTGAAAGTGCTACTTGTGTTATGTTTTGGATACCTAGAAGTGATGATATGCTTGGACTTTCTACTAATGTTGAGTTTGGTTATTTGTTAAATAAGGGTAATTTTATATATGGGAGACCTGATGATGCTTTTAGATGTGAGTTTTTAGATTTTTTATATAAAGATAAGCTTAATAGAGAGTATAATTCTACTTTAGAGGATACTGTTTTAGCTGTTATTGATTATTTAGGAGGATGTTATGAGTAATTTCAAAGATAGAAAAGATGGAAAAAGGGTTAGAGATATTAATGGTATGAATCATATTTTGTATCATTTAGGGAAGAGTAGATGTTCTAATGAGGTTTATATAAATTATCCTATTGATGTTACTAATTTGGTTAAGTATGTTAATGATATAAACAAAAAAGAAGATATTCATCTTACTTATTTTCATGTTTTTTGTACTGCTATTGGTAAAGTGTTTTATAATAAGCCTCTTCTTAATAGGTTTTTGGTAAATGGTCATTTTTATGATAGGAATGAGGTTTTGATATCTTATGTTGCTAAGACTAGTTTTAATGATACTTCTGAAGAGTTTATGAAGATTTTAAATATAAATGAAAAGGATAATGTTTTTAGTATTAGTAAGAAGATAAGTAGTGATGTTAAGAAAGTTAGGACTAGTAAGTCTAGTGGTACTGATGATTTGGTTAGTATGGTTGGTAATATGCCTAAGCCTTTGAGGGGTGCTATTGCAGGTGTTTTTAAGTTTTTGGATAGGCATGATTTGGTTCCTACATCTCTTACTAAGGAGATTCTTTATTATAGTAGTGTTATTGTTTCTAATCTTGGTAGTATTGATTGTAAGGAGGCTATTTATCATCATTTAAGTGATTTTGGTACTAATTCTGTGTTTATTACTATGGGTAAGATATATGAAAAAGATAAGCGTTATTTTTGTAATTTTGGTATTACTTTAGATGAGAGGATAGCAGATGGTTTTTATTTTATAAATGCTATTAAGCTTCTTGAGTATATTTTAGATAATCCAGTGCTTTTGGAGGGGGATGCTAATTATGAAATTAAGATTAAATAAAGATAATTATTCTTGGTATAAGTTTTATAAAGATGTTCCTCATCATTTAGAGTATTTTAAGGGTTCTATGTCTTCTTATGTTATGGAGACTGCTTTAAAGTATCCTAATATGATTGCTCTTTCTTATTATAATAATAAGATTACTTATGGGGAGTTTACGGATAAAGTTATTGAATGTGCTAAGGCTTTGAAAGCTATTGGGGTAAATGAAGGAGATGTTGTTAGTATTTGTATGCCTAATACTCCATCTGCACTATATATGTTTTATGCTGTTAATATGGTTGGAGCTATATCTAATATGATTCATCCTCTTTCAAGTGAGAAAGAAATAGAGATGTTTCTTAATAAGACTGAGTCTAGGTTTGTTATGACTATTGATATTAATTATAAGAAAGTTATTAATATTATAAATAATACTAGTGTTAAGAAAGTTATTGTATCTAGTGCTGGGGATGATTTAAAGGGTTTTAAGAAGATGATGTATTCTATATTTACTACTGATGTTACTAAGGCTATAAAGAAGATAAGACAGGTTTTTTTAAAAGCTTTTAAGAATAGGGAGGTTATGTCTTTTAAAAAGTTTATGTTAAAGGGTTCTTCTTATTGTGATGAGTATTCTGTATTTAGAAAAGATAGTGATACTGCGGTTATTCTTTATAGTGGTGGTACTAGTGGGACTCCTAAGGGGATAAAGCTTTCTAATTTGTCTTTTAATGCTCTTGCTAAACAAGCTCATTATATGTGTGATCCTGCGAAAGCTGGGGATTCTATTTTGTCTATTATGCCTATTTTTCATGGGTTTGGACTTGGTGTTTGTATTCATACTTGTCTTCATATTGGTATGACTTGTATACTTATTCCAACTTTTAAGAGAAAAGATCTTGTAAAGATTATAAGGAATAATAGACCATCTTTTTTGGTGGGTGTTCCTACTTTATTTGAGGCTCTTTATAATAATAAGAAGTTAAAGAAAGGTGATTTTTCTTCGATTAATGTTATTGTCTCTGGTGGAGATATTATGAATGATGAGAGTCTTGCTAAGTATAATAAGATGTTTGAGGAGTATGGATCGAGTGCTAAGATAAGAGTGGGTTATGGGCTTACTGAGGCTTGTGCTGCTAGTTGTCTTTCTCCTACAGGTATTCATCGTAGTAATGGTATTGGTGTTCCTTTTCCTGATACTATATATAAAATTGTTGAGATAGGGACTTTTAAGGAAGTGGGTCCTAATGTTGATGGGGAGATATGTATTAATGGTCCTAGTGTTATGCAAGAGTATTTAAATGAAGAAGAAGAAACTTTAAATACTTTGAAGAAGCATAGTGATGGAAAAGTTTGGCTTCATACTGGAGATATTGGGTGTATTGATGAAGATGGTTTTGTTTATTTTAAATCTAGACTTAAGAGAATAATAGTGTCTTCTGGTTATAATATATATCCATCTTATATTGAGGATATTATAAATAAGCATGAGTATGTTTCTAGTTGTACTGTTATTGGTGTTCCTGATAAGTATAGGGGTGAGATAGCTAAAGCTTTTATTGTTTTAAAGAAAGAAGTTAAGCTTACTGATGAGGTTAAGGAAGATATTAAGAATCATTGTAAAAGATATATTGCTAAGTATTCTATGCCAAGGGTATTTGAGTTTAGAAAAGAACTTCCTAAGACTTTAGTAGGTAAGATAGCATATACTGTTTTAGAAGAAGAGGAGAAGTTAAAGGAGAAGTTTACTAAGTAATATTTGAAACTATTCATACTTCAATTGAATTATTTCAAAATTATTAGGAACTTCCTTTTAATTTATTGGAGAATAAAAGAAGGTATGCTAAAATATCCTTTAGTGGTGATAAGATGAAAAAACAATACTTAATTTATGCGGATGAATCACATCGGAAAGGTAAATATTTTAGTAACTTTTATGGTGGTGCTTTAGTTGATTATACTGAACTTGAAAAGATAAGTAGTAAACTTAATGCTAAAAAGGAAGAATTAGGTTTACTTCAAGAAGTTAAATGGACAAAAGTAACTGAACAGTATTTAGATAAGTATTTAGAATTAATTAATTACTTTTTTCAATTTGTTAAATCTAATAAAATTAAGATAAGAATAATGTTTAGACAAAATGCTCAAGTTCCACAAAATTTAACTAGAGAACACGAAGAAAAAGAATATTTTCTTTTATATTATCAATTTATTAAACATGCATTTGGAATAGACTATTGTAATCCAAAAGAAAAAGACCAAGTAGTATTAAAACTATACTTTGATAAATTACCTGATACAAAAAAGAAAAATAAAGAGTTTAAAGGTTATATTTATGCACTTAATGATTTTTTTTGCATCAACAATGTTCATATTTATAATGAAGATATTGCAGAAGTAGATTCTAAAAATCATGTAATATTACAATGTATGGATATTATATTAGGTTCCATAAATTTTAAATTAAATAATATGAATAAAGAAAAAATACCAGGTAGTAATAGACGAGGTAAAAGAACTATTGCAAAAGAAAAGTTATACAAAAATATATTAAGGAATATAAAAACTATTTATCCTAATTTTAATATTGGTGTGTCAACTAGCAGTCGTGGTGATTTTGCTAATAATTGGAAAGATTATTATAGACATTGGTGTTTTAAATCAAAAAATAGTATATTTGATTCATCATTAACTAAAAATTCAAAATAAAAAAACTCCATTCTTCCTACATAACCTTTCACGTGCTGAACGTGAAGCTTCGGATTGAACAGAGTTCTTATGTGACAATAATATCATTTTTAATGATAACTGTCAATACTAGTATACTCATACTAGTTTTTTTTATGCAAGATTTATAATTATTCAGATTTAAGTACTTGAATATAGAGATTGAATATGTCTTTTTTAATCTTATATTAGTTTGAATAGTTATTAATATCTTGATGTTTTTATAGAAAGTTTTGTTTATTACTTTCTTTTTTTTTGAAAATAGCTTATACTTATCGTGGTGATATATATGTTTGAAACATTGAGTGATAGACTTGAGAAAGTTGTAAAAAATATTAAAGGACATGGTAGAATTACTGAGGATAATATTGATCCTATGTTAAGAGAGGTTCGTCTTGCTTTACTTGAGGCTGATGTTAATTATCAGGTTGTAAGAGAATTTACTAGTAAAGTAAAAGAAAAAGCTTTAGGAGAAGAAGTTAAGAAGAGTTTATCTCCTGGAGAGATGTTTGTAGGTATAATAAGGGATGAACTTGAGGAACTTCTTGGTGGTGAGGCTTCTCCTTTAAATGTAAGTGGTGATCCTGCGACGTTAATGCTTGTGGGACTTCAAGGTTCTGGTAAGACAACTTCGATTGGTAAGCTTGCTAACTTTTTAAGGAAGAAGCATAGTAAGAAACCTCTTTTGGTTGCTTGTGATGTTTATAGGCCTGCTGCTATTGATCAGTTGTGTCAAATTGGTAAGGAACTTGGAATTCCTGTTTATGAAGAGGGTAAGGGAGATCCAGTTTTGATAAGTTCTAATGCTATTAAGTATGCTAAGGAAAATGGTTTTGATTATGTTTTAATAGATACTGCTGGACGTCTTCATATTGATGATGCTCTTATGGAAGAACTTAAGAATATAAAAGAAGAGATTAAGCCTATGGAAACTTTATTAGTTATTGATTCTATGATGGGGCAAGATGCTATTAATGTTATTAATGGTTTTAATGATAATCTTGATTTAACTGGGGTTATACTTACTAAGCTTGATGGAGATACAAGAGGGGGAGTTGCTCTTTCTGTTAGGCATTTGACTAATGTTCCTATTAAGTTTGTAGGGGTTTCTGAGAAACTTGATGGTCTTGATGCTTTTTATCCTGATAGAATGGCTTCGCGTATTATTGGTATGGGTGATATTTTATCTATAGTGGATAAAGCAAATGAGGTAATTGATGAAAAAGAGGCTGAAGATTCTTTGAAGAAAATGAGATCTGGTAAGTATGATTTGGAAGATTTTTTAAAACAAATGAAACAGATAAAGAAGTTAGGATCTATAGAATCTATATTAAAACTTTTACCAGGTGCTAAGAAGATGGGTCTTAATAATATAAATATTGATCCTAAGGATATGGCTCATATTGAGGCGATTATTTTATCTATGACTCCGAAAGAGAGAAGAAAGCCTGAGATTATTAAGGCTAGTAGAAAACAGAGAATAGCAAAGGGAAGCGGGCGTTCTGTTCAAGAAGTAAATCGCTTACTCACTCAGTTTGAACAAAGTAGGAAGATGATGAAACAGATGGCAAGTGGTAATTTTAAGTTTCCTTTTTAAAGAAGAATAAGTACTTGAAAATAAAGTACTTTTTTTATATAATTAGTTTATAAAGTAGAAGGCGGTGTTGTTATGCTTAAAAGAAAAAGTAAAGATGATAAACAAGCAGGACAAAATAATAGAGGATTTACTTTAGTAGAAGTTTTAGGAACAGTAGTTATATTGTCTGTTTTAGTGTTATTAGTAGTACCTTCAGTATCTAAGTATATATATCAAGGTAAAGATAGTTTTAATGAAAAATTAAAATCACAATTATTACTTTTAGGAAAAGAGTATTATAGTGAAAATACTCAAAAATTACCAGTTAAAATAGGGAATGTTTACAGAAATGGTAAAGATTATAGTGTAGTAACATTACCAGAAATGCAAAGTGAAAATCTTGTAAGTAAGGATTTTGTAGACTCAGAAGGAAGAAGTTGTAAAGAGAGTTATGTATATGTAAGACATAGTGAAAATGGAAAAGATTATGATTATCATCCATGTCTTAGATGTACAGGAGAATATGGAGAAATTGTAAATTATAGTGATGATGATGAATATTGTAAAGGTAGTTTTGAGAGTATAAATAAATATGAAGTAAATGTAGTAGTAGAAAAAGGAACAGTAGATGTATCAAAAAAATATGTAGAAAAGGAAAAAGACATAACATTTAATTTAACTCCAAATGTAACAGGAGCCACTTCTACAGTAACATGTACTAATAATCAAACAGGAACAATTACAAATAATATACTTACAGTATCAAATGTATCAAGTGATACAACATGTACAGTAAAATTTGTAGATACAATAACAGTATTATATAATGATGGAACACTTATAATAAATGAGAGTAGTGCTAATAGGAGTTCTAATATAACAAAACATGGAACAATAGAAAAAGAATATGAAGCATTGAGTGATAGTAATTCATATGTATGGGGAAGTGGAGTTGACACATTGTGGTATAGTGAAAAAAATCAAATAACAAATGTAGAAATAGGGCAAGAAATAAGCCCTATATCAACTGCATATTGGTTTTCTTATTTAGAAAATATGAAAAAAGGAGATTTTACTAATTTAGATGCCTCAAATGTAACAAATATGAGTTATATGTTTTTTTGGGCCAGCAATAATGCTACTACATTTAAACTTACAGGTTTTGATGATTGGAATACTTCAAAAGTAACAAATATGAGAGCTATGTTTTATAGAACAGGCAATAGTGCCACAACGTGGAGTGTAGGGGATTTATCAAGATGGGATACATCAAAAGTAACAGATATGTATGGTATGTTTGATTATGCAGGTCGTAGTGCCACAACATGGAATATAGGAAATTTATCAAATTGGAATACATCAAACGTGACAGATATGTATGGTATGTTTGTTGATGCAGGAAAAAGTGCCACAACATGGAATATAGGAGACATATCAAATTGGGATGTCTCAAATGTAACAGATATGAGCTTTATGTTTCGTAATGTAGGTTATAGTGCCACAACGTGGAGTATAGGAGACTTATCAAATTGGGATACCTCAAGTGTAACAAGTATGGAATATATGTTTGATAATGCAGGAAAAAGTGCCACAACCTGGTCTATAGGAAGTCTATCAAAATGGGATACTCAGGATGTAACAGATATGGCGGGTATGTTTTCTTCTGCAGGCTATAATGCTACAACGTGGAGTGTAGGAGATTTATCAAATTGGGATACCTCAAACGTGACAGATATGTATGGTATGTTTGTTGATACAGGTAAAAGTGCTACAACGTGGAATATAGGAGATATATCAAAATGGGATACCTCAAAAGTAACAAATATGGGTGGTATGTTTTATTGGGCAGGAAGAAATGCTAAAGTATTTAATTTAGACTTATCAAAATGGGATACATCAAAAGTAACATCGTTTGTATATGATAATGATTATAAAATGTTTTATGGGGCTGGCAAAAATGCCACAACATGGTCTGTTAAAATACCTAAAAAAACAGGTTCACTTACTAATACAAAAAGTAAGTTTTATGGTTCTTCAAGTAGTATTTATGCAGAACCAAGAAATGGAAGAACATTTACTTTAGCATCTTCTTAAAATTACTTTGAGTTTCGGCAAAAATAATCAATAAAAAGAAAAAGTGAAAATGTGTTATTA